>NZ_JAAHBQ010000035.1 GCF_020144665.1 Oscillatoria salina IIICB1
GACAACAACTAGGATTAAAAGGAAAAGAGCAACTATTAGGAGATATTCAAGATGGAAAATTAATTCTCCAACCTGTATCTGAACAAGCAAAAATTATTGAAGAAAATGGCTTATTAGTTGTTGAATCAGAATCAATCGACAACTTAGAAAATATTATCGAACAATTACGAGAAGAACATCTCGACCAATTCTTGTCGTGGTAAAAGTTTTATTTGATACTTACTTATTCTGTTCTCACTCGCATATTTGTAATACCAATTTACTTTAGCTGCACTAAATGAAATTGTGTAGAGACGTTGCATTTTAGTCTCTACAGATGTTCTGTAGCATTCAACCCTAATTACTCTTCGCAAACAAACTACATCAAACCATACTCAAACGACCTCTTTGGGCTTATCATGTTGCCTGACCTTATTTTTAGTAAAATAAACTATGGCACTACCTAACGGCATTGCCTCCGGCGATACAACGCA
The DNA here is from genome assembly GCF_020144665.1 of Oscillatoria salina IIICB1. Taxonomy (NCBI): domain Bacteria; kingdom Bacillati; phylum Cyanobacteriota; class Cyanophyceae; order Oscillatoriales; family Oscillatoriaceae; genus Oscillatoria; species Oscillatoria salina. The sequence goes on from NZ_JAAHBQ010000035.1 coordinate 474, forward strand.
GAATTCCACTATTCTCTGGACTCGTAGCGATCGCCTCGGCGAAGTTTCCTTTGAATATTCTACCGACCCCAACTTCGCTACCATCATTGGCACAGCAATAGCAAATGTCACCGATACCGACGTTCCTGTCAAGGTAGAACTAACAAATCTTAACCCTGGAACCCAATATTACTACCGCGTTACCGACGCAGACAACATTACCCTCATCGGTGAATTCGATACCGCCGCCGAAATCGGCAACAACGCAGGTTTACGCTTCGGCGTATCGGGAGACTGGCAAGGCGAACTTAGCCCCTACGTCTCAATTCTCAACGTTCGCGATCGCAATTTGGACTTTTTCGTACAAATGGGCGATACCATCGAAGCAGACAGCGAATCTCCCATCTTACCCGGAGTCACCCAAGCCCAAACCTTAGCTGAATTTCGCACCAAACACGAAGAAATCTACTCAGAACGCTATGGCTTAAATCCTTGGGTAGATTTACGCGCCTCTACTACAGTTTACGGCACTTGGGACGACCACGACCTCACCAACGATTTTGCCGGGGGTTCAACTCCGCAACTATCACCCCAGAAACAAGACATTTTCCGGAATGACGCAGGTGCAAATGCCGATTTTGTCAACGATACCCAAGTATTTGACGACGCTTTAGAAGCATTTCAAGACTACAAACCTTTACGAGATGAATTTTACGGCGAAACAGGCGATCCGCGCACAGCAAACGAACAAAAACTTTATCGTTACAACACCTTTGGTAGCGACGCAGCGAGTTATGTTTTAGACGTTCGTTCGTTCCGCGACCAACCCTTACCATTTTTACCAGAAACAGCTTCCGAAGAAGAAATAGAAGCTTATTTACAAGCAGCCTTTGAACCAGGAAGAACCCTTCTCGGAGAAGCCCAAAAAGAACAGTTTAAAAACGACCTTTTAGCTGCCGAAGAATCTGGGATTACCTGGAAATTTGTTATGTCTACTGTCCCGATGCAAAACTTCGGAATTCCCACAGCCGGAGAACGTTGGGAAGGTTTTGCGGCGGAACGAACCGAAATCCTGAGTTTTATCGAAGAAAATGACATTAATAACGTAGTTTTTATTACAGGGGATTTTCACGGTCATGTGGTTAATAATGTCACCTATCAAGAAGAATTTGGCGGCGAACAAATCGAAACTGGCGTATTTGATGTAATGATTGGACCAGTTGGCATACAGCTAACAGTTCCTTTCCTCGAACCGCCGTTTAATGAAACATTTGCGGCACCTTTTGGCGTGGCTACGGTAGGATTTACTCCCGCTTCTTTACTAGCAGAACAAGGTAAATCTAGAGAAGAATATTTAGCTTTAACCGATCGCGATGCACAAAATCAATATGTACGGGAAATCTTAGATTATCGTACCGAAACTTTATTCGGTTACGACCCAATTGGGTTGGAAAATTCACCCATTGATGCGGAGTTATTGCAAGGTTCTTATATCCAAGCACATAATTATGGTTGGACTGAGTTTGAAATTGACCCGCAAACCCAAGCTTTAACTGTAACAACTTACGGAGTTGAACCTTATTCCCAAGCAGAATTAGAAGCAAATCCAGAGACGATTACTTCTCGCGAACCAGAATTATTAAATCAGTTTCAAGTGTTTGCGACTGAGGAAACAGAAACAGTTTTTGGGAGTCCGGAAGCTGATGAATTAGATGCGGCAATTGATGACAATTTTGATGGTAATTTAGACTTAGTTTTTACTGGTGGTGGTGAAGATTTAGTCGATGCGTCGCAAAATGGTACGGGTAGGAGTCGGATTTATAGCGGTAGCGATCGCGATGAGTTAATTGCCGGAAGGCGCGATCGCCTTTTTGGTGGTGAGGGTAACGATATTCTTGATGCTTCTGTGGGTGAAGGGGGAAATCGTCTTTATGGTGGTGTCGGAGATGATGAGTTAGTTGTTAAAGTTAGCGATCGCGCTTTTGCTGGTGAAGGTGACGACACTCTCGAAGCTTCCCTTTCTGAAGGAAATAATCGACTTTACGGTGGTGATGGCGATGACAGCTTTTTCCTCGGTACCGATGATATTTTAGCAGGTGGCGCAGGCGCAGATAAATTCTTCGTCCAAACAGGTGGCGGTAACACTATTACTGGTGGGGAAGACGCAGATCGATTTTGGATCGCTACAAGCGGAACTTTACTCGATCTTAGCGAAGATCCCAACACTATTACTGACTTTGAAGTGGGAACTGATGTCATTGGTTTTGGCGGTGTCTTTGACAATCTTAGTGGTTTCGATGACTTGACTTTTAGCGAAAATAATGGTAATACAACCGTGAGTTTTGGCAACATCAACCTAGCCATTTTAGAGGATGTAACTGCCAACGAACTCAGTGCCGCTAATTTCGTTTTCGACCCAGGTTTAATTGTTTAAATTCCTAATTTTCTAGTTAGAGATGTAGCAATGCTACGTCTCTAAAATTTTGCTAATTTTTCCTAACTTTTTGACTCTACAAAGAAATAAAAAGAGAACTATTTGCAATAGACTGATATCCAGCCAAATTTTATTGATAAAAATTATTATTTAGATATCATCAAACTACAGAATTAGGCAAATTATTATTAATTCTTAACAAGTTAGTTAATTAACAGAACCATAAACAAAATTAAGTATTTTTTTAATTTCAAAATAACTTGTTATTAAACTAACCCTGAAACACTGTTGATGGCAAAAACACAGACGGTAGGTTATTGTCGGTAAATCAAGATCGAACAAATCATCTTGGTAGTTTTTCACAAAAAACTGACTAAACACAGAGGATTTACCGAGCTAAAATCTCCAAAAAATAATTCTACTTGTAACTTTTTTGTCGCCCTAGAATAGTCAGAAAAATCTTATTTCCCGAGATAAAAATATGGTAATTAGCGGCAAAACTTCAGCAGAACAATACGTTGTCAACATCAACGATATCGATCCAGTAACAGGTAAAAATCCCCAATACGATTACATACCTTTACTAACAGTAGGAGACGAAATACCCTTACTAGAAGGAGAACTTGGTAACTTCACCACCAGCGCCACAGAAAATTATGCGATCGCCGGAATTCCAGACGGTTTAGGACATACCCAAATCAACGGACTTAACTACGTCTGGATGAACCATGAAATCTCCTCTGGCGTATACTCTAGTATCACCAGCGATATTACCGTTAATGATGCCAACGGAAATGGCAGAATTGACGCAGGAGAAACCGAAGGTGAAGTCATCAACGGTGCGCGGGTTTCCTTATTTGTTTTCGACGAAAACTGGGACATTGTTGGCGGGAAAAACCTCATCGAAGACGTTGATGTAGACGGAGTTATTTATTCCTTAAATACCGACACTGGTAACTACGAAGATAGCAACGGCAACGTTTTAGAAATGACAGGACACGAGAACTTCTCTCGTTTCTGTTCCGGTTATTTAGCCACCCAAGGTTTTGTAGACGAAAACGGCACTTCTATTCCTCTTTATTTCGCACCAGAAGAAACAGACGACGGTCTAGGAATTGCCGTTTATCCGGATGGAAATGCCAGCCCAATTCTCGGACTTGGAGTATATTCTAAAGAGCAAGTATATGCGGCTTCTGAGTATCGCGCCACCAATTCCGATACTACCGTAATTCTTTCCACGGAAGATTTCAGCAACGGCGAAATCTATATGTATGTCGGCGAACAAACCGCAGCAGATCCTAATGGTTTGAACGACACAACCGACAGTTTGTTTGTACTGCAAGTGGTAGCTCCCGACACTGGGGAAGCTTTCCCTTTGTCGGATATGCCAGAAAACGAAGAATTAATTGCTCGTTGGGTTCCCATTCCCGATGCAATTACCCTCAATCCCGACCCAGAAATTCTCAGCGATTATGTCGATAACGAAGCCGCATATAATAGCGATTTTGATGGAGACGGAACGATCGATGGTCCGGGAGACATCAACAACGATGGAGTCGTCAACGCTTTAGATGTAGTTTCCACTAATTTCCGCCGTCCCGAAGATTTACACGAAGACCCCAATAATCCAGGAACATTTTACTGGGTTAGCACGGGAACCGAGGAAATTGCCGATCCGAGCGATCCTTTTAGGGAAACAGAAGATATCTCGCTAACTGACGATCCTTTTGGTAAATTATTCCGTTTCACGCTTAATCCAGAAGATCCTACTGGTGATGGAACCTTTGAGTTCTTATTAGAAGGCGGACCCGATACTGGAGTCAGCTACGATAACATAGTCGTCGATAACAACGGGAACGTAGTTATTCAGGAAGATCGGACAGCTTTTGGTGCAAATGTCTTATTTGGAGAACCGCCAGTCGGTCGTGAAGGAGAAGAACGCAATGCTCGGATTCTCTCCTACAATATTGCTTTCAATGAAGGTAAACTAGACGACGAAATCACCTTTATTGGCGAACTCAATCAGATCGATCCGGCAGTTGCGACAGATTATGGTGATTGGGAGTCTTCGGGAATTATCGAAATTGACTCTGATGCTTTACCAGGTCGCAGTTCTTACCTCCTTGACGTGCAAGCGCATAGTATTCGGGACGCGATCGCAGAAAATGGTAATATTGTCGGTCGTGGAGACGATGGCGACAGTGTAGAAGATGTTTACTATGATGGCGCTTTCGTTCAAGGCGGTCAGTTGCTTTTAGCTGTACCCACAGAAGAGAGTGAAACAGTTTTCGGTAGTACCGAAGACGATCGAGTAGACGTGGCTGCGGGCGATGCTGATGGTACCAAAGAGTTAATCTTCACAGGTTTGGGTGAAGATCTTGTCGATACTTCTCAAGTTCCTTTTAGCGGTCAAGGTCGTAACCGAGTGTATGCTGGTAGCGATCGCGATGAGTTATTTGCCGGAAGACGCGATCGCCTTTTTGGTGGTGAGGGTAACGATATCCTTGATGCTTCTGTTGGTAGTGGGGGAAACCGTCTCTACGCAGGCGCTGGCGATGACGAACTTTATGCTGGAACAGGAGATCGTCTCTTTGGTGGCGAAGGTGATGACACTCTCGATGCTTCTCTTGGTGGCGGCGATAATCGTCTCTACGGTGAGGAAGGCGACGATACTTTCATCCTCGGAACCGGAGATGTTTTAGTTGGTGGTGACGGCGCTGACAAGTTCTTTGTTAGCGAAGGCGGAGATAATCAAATTACAGGTGGCGAAGGTGCTGACCAATTCTGGATCGCTACTAGCGGTACATTTGCCGACGCTGAAAACGAAATTACCGACTTTGAAGCAGGTTTAGATGTGATTGGTATTGGCGGTACATTCGCAGGTTTGGATAGCTTTGATGATTTTGACCTGAGCGAAGCTGATGGTAACACAACTGTGAGCTTTGGCGATCGCGACTTAGCTACCTTCCTGGGTATCGGTGAAAATGAGCTTAGTGCAGCTAATTTCGTGTTCGATCCCTCTGTGACTGTTTAAATTTCAGTAAACAGCACATTTCCTTATAGTTTAGAGACTGCCTGGGCAGTCCCTAAACTAATTTTATTTTTCACCTAGATCGAGAATCATCTTTTGCTAACTTTATCCAGTATATTTATTTACTTAACTATGTGAAAATAATTACCCAAATAGCCAACCAAGACCAGGAAAACCAAAATCGAGTCAAAAATCTCATTTTTGTTGAGAAAGAAGCAACTGCGACTTGGCGTCAGGGTCAAAAATTAGTTACTCTCTACCAATAGTGAGTGTATTTTGCTACCACTAACAAGCGATCGCGCGAACTTGCTCCGTAATATTTCAAAGTTAGCGAGAAGATATTAAGGAGTGGGAGTAAGCTTAAACACGGACAAATCAAGAATCTTACTCTTACCACAACCGATCATTTTCAGCAAGAGAGGAGAGAAAACTAAATGGCAATTATCAACGGTACTGCTAACGGCGACGAACTATTTGCCGAAAGTACAGGTGACGAATTATTTGGCTTGGGAGGAGACGATACCTTAGATGCCGCAGGCGGTTCCGGCAATAATACCCTGAGAGGAGGTGCAGGTAACGACGAGTTATTTGCAGGGGTAGATGACTTTTTATTTGGCGATGAAGGTGATGATACCCTCGAAGGTAGGTCGGGTTCGGGAGGAAGTCAACTTGATGGAGGAGAAGGTAACGACTTTCTCTTTGCGGATAGCGACGACGAATTAATTGGTGGAGACGGTAACGATCGCCTTTTTGCTGGTTCTGGTGATGCTACACTCACAGGTGGTACGGGTGCTGACCAATTTTGGCTGGCGATCGCCGAATTACCAACTTCTGCTAACATCATTACCGACTTTACCCCAGGTGAAGATGTTTTGGGAATCGCTGGGTTAGAACCAGATTTAGCTGAGTTTGACGACCTGAATATTACTCAAGAAAATGGTAATACTGTCATCTCTACAACTGGTGGGACAGAATTAGCGATCCTCGAAAGTTTCACCGACGAACTCGACGCAACCGACTTTGTTTTCAACAATCAAACGGCTGAAAATCAACCACCTGTAGCTGAAGATGCGACTTTTACCGTCGCCGAAAATAGCGCCGTAGGAACCTCAGTAGGAACAGTAACGGCTGAAGACCCCGATTTACCGCCTGATGCGACTCTCAGCTACGCAATTACCGCCGGAAATCTCGACCCCGACGGAGATGGAACTGCTGCTTTTACAATTGACCCAGATACAGGTGAAATTACCGTCGCTGATGCAGGAGATTTGGACTTCGAGACTACTCCCAACTTCGATCTAGAAGTAACAGTCACCGACCCAGAAAACTTAACCGACACCGCCGACATTACCGTTAATCTTACCAACGTTGTCGAAACAGTTACTCTCGAAAGCCCTAGCGAGAACAATATTTTCAGCTTCGCTGGTGACGAGGAAGATGTGAACCTGAAATTTACTGTTTCCGGTGATGCCGGATTTGTCAACGAAGTTGGTTTATACTTTGTGGACGATGCTGAAGGTACGATCGATGGTATTGCCCCAGGAGAAGCAGGTTATACCCAAGCAGCCTTAGAAAGGTCGCAAACTATTGCTTCCTTACTCGACAATAATTCTAGAGACTTCTTTAACGGAGACATCTTCAGCGAAGCACAATCTCGTATCCTCAACCTAGACAGCGATCGACGCTTTGGCTTCTACCTCGTCCAAAATAGCGATACAGATACCGTTTTAAACGCCCTAGAAGCAGGTACAACACCGCCAAACGTTTATTTTGGTGCCGCCGACAATGCAGACGGCTTCTTGCAGCTAGACGACTTAACTGCTGGCGAATTTACCCTTAATTGGGACGACTCACCCCTCGGAGGTGACGCAGACTTCGACGACGTACAAGTCAGTTTTGAAATAACTAACGAGGAAGTCCCCCTAGGTAGCGATTTACAAGGTACTCTCGATTTAATTGACTTCCGCTCCCAAGCAGGTGAATTACTTAGGACAGATATCGTCGCTTCCCAAGACGCAGCCCTCAACAACCGAGGCGGTTTATATATCGTTCAAGATACCTCTGGTAGCGTCTTAGACCCCGTTACAGGTCAATTAATCGCCCCAGGACAAGCAGGATATCGCGAAGCCGCTTTAGCCAACAGCGCTATCGAATTTGACCGTATCGACCCCGATACAACGATCTTACCTGGAGGTTTCTTATACGCACCTTATTTATTAGCTGGAGGTGACGAAGAAGCTGCTTATTTTGCATTCGCAGAAGCTAACCCAGGTGGTATTGACCATGTCCGCTTACTCGATGACAATACCTTTGGCTTTGAAGATACTGCTGGTGGTGGAGATTTATCTTTCAACGATTTTGTCTTCTCCGTCGATGCTTCAGTAGTTTAGAGGGAAAATCTTCCGGGGATTGGGGAAAAAGGGGATTTTTGCTTCTTTGCTTAATCCAACCTTAATCCCAAATCTCCACTCATCAACCTAAAATATTGGGGACTGGTGATTGGGGATTGGGGACTGGGGACTGGGGACTGGGGACTGGGGACTGGGGACTGGGGACTGGGGACTGGGGACTGGGGACTGGGGACTGGGGACTGGGGACTGGGGACTGGGAAACTGGGGACTGGGGACTGGGGACTGGGAAACTGGGAAACTGGGGACTGGGGACTGGGGGACTGGGGACTGGGAAACTGGGAAACTGGGGACTGGGAAACTGGGGACTGGGGACTGGGAAACTGGGAAACTGATAACTGGTAACTGATAACTGGTAACTGATAACTGGTAACTGATAACTGGTAACTGGTAACTGTTCACTGATAACCCCAATCCCGTTAATAGTGTGAGGAGTAAAAATAATGGCTACAATAACTGGAACTGCTAATAATGATGAATTATTTGCCGAAAACACGGGCGATTTATTACAAGGTTTAGCTGGAGATGATATTTTAGATGCTGCCGGGGGTTCGGGAGATAATACCCTTAGCGGTGGTGTTGGTAACGATGAGTTATTTGCGGGGACAAATGACTTGTTACAAGGTGATGAGGGTGATGATACTCTCGAAGGTAGGTCGGGTTCGGGAGGTAATACCCTTGAAGGTGGGGATGGTGACGATCTTCTCATTGCTGGTAGCGATGATGTTTTAATTGGTGGAGAGGGTAGCGATCGCCTTTTTGCTGGTTCTGGTGATGGCACTCTCACTGGGGGTGCAGGTAACGATCGATTCTGGCTTGCAACTGCGGAATTTCCTTCGTCAAGCAACGTTATTACAGATTTTGATTCAAATGAAGATATCTTGGGTATCGCTGGTTTAGAGCCAGATGTGACGAGTTTTGCTGACTTGGATATTACTCAAGAAAATGGCGATACTATTATTAGTGTTGATGGTGTTGAACTCGCTACTTTAGAAAATTTTACCGGACAATTAACCGCAGATGATTTTGTCTTTGGAAATGAAGAACCAAATGAGGAAAATAATCCTCCCGAAATTGAAGATGCGAGTTTCTTTATTTCTCCTGATGCAGAAGAAGGGACAGTTATAGGAACAGTAATCGCAACCGACCCCGATAACGACGAACTTACTTACGAAATTACGCAAAATACTGACCCCGATGGAGATGGAGAAAATACTTTTACAATTGATGCTGACACAGGGGAAATTACGCTTCTCGATCCTGGCGATCTGAGTATTAATCCTAACAGTAATTTAGAGTTAGAAGTAACTGTAACTGACCCTGACGGTGCTGACGATACAGCGACGGTGACAATTACCACTTCGACAGCACCTCAACCCAGTAATGCAATTACTTTAACACCAATTGGCACTTACGCCACGGGAATTTTCGACGAAGGTGCAGCCGAAATTCCTGCTTATGACCCAGAAACACAAAGATTATTTGTTGTCAATGCTAATAGCGCCACAGTTGATATTATTGACATCAGTAATCCGAGTAATCCCAACTCAAATCCCCTCGAAGAAACGCAAGAAGTACCACCAATTGCTGATACTCCTGCAACCGGGGATGTAGTTGCGACAATTAACGAAAATAACGTCCTCAAAGTAACAGGAATTTATCAGAATTTATCTAGCGATTTATTCTTTGTGGGTGGAGAAGATGCGCTAGGAAATCCCGAAAGTGCAATTCACATTCACTTAGGAGAAGCGGGGGAAAATGGACCAATTGTTTTTAACTTAAATATTGCAGATAACGAAGACGGTTCAGGTACATTTAGCGGAGAATTTGAATTAACCAACGAACAAGTAGAACTATTCCGCGAAGGTGGTTACTACGTTAATTTACACACAGAAAACAATCAAAGCGGAGAACTGCGATCGCAACTAACTCAGTTCTCAATTGATGTTACCTCTTTTGGTGCAGTCGCGAATAGCGTCGCGGTACAAAATGGTATTGTGGCTGTAGCGGTAGAAGCTGAGGATAAAACTGAACCAGGAACGGTAGTTTTCTTAGATACCGATGGAAATTTCCTCAACTCGGTGACAGTGGGTGCATTACCAGATATGCTCACCTTTGACCCCACGGGAACCAGGGTATTAGTAGCTAACGAAGGTGAACCTAACGATGACTATAGCATCGACCCCGAAGGTTCAGTAAGCATCATCGACATTTCCGGTGGTGTGGAAAATCTGACTCAAGCAAATGTGATTACTGCTGACTTTGGTGATTTTAACGACCAAAAACAAGCTTTAATCGAGAAAGGAGTCCGGATTTTTGGACCAGACGCTACCGTAGCCCAAGACTTAGAACCAGAATACATCGCAGTTAGCGAAGATGGTAGCACCGCCTACGTTTCCCTGCAAGAAAATAATGCCTTAGCAGTAATTGAAGTAGCAAGCGGTGAAGTTCTCGAAATTGTCCCTCTGGGATATAAAGATTACAGTAAAGGACAACCGAGTTTAGAAACCTTCGCTTTTGATAACTTACCCACACTGGGAACAACCTTAGATGGGGAATTTATTGACTTAAGCGGATTTTCCGGCTTATATTATCTTGGCGAAGATAACGAAGGTAACTTAGAATTTATTACAGTCGGCGATCGCGGACCCGATGCAGGAACCGCAGATGTAAATAATGATGGTCAAGAGGAACGAATCTTCTTACTCCCAGACTATCAGCCTCGCGTCGTTCAATTTACACTAGACCGAGACACCGAAGAAATTACCATTACCGACCAAATTTTCCTCACCCGCGAAGATGGAACCACACCAATTACAGGTTTACCCAACATTCCCGGTGTAGACGAAATCCCAGCCGACCTTGACGGTAATTTACTTGATTATGACCCATTCGGAGCCGACTTAGAAGGTATTTTAGTCGATCCGGCTGGCAATTACTGGATGGTAGACGAATATCGTCCCGCAATCTATCAATTCGACGAAAATGGTGTACTTTTAAATCGCTACATCCCCCAAGAAACAACAGGTGGAGAAGAAATAAGCGAAGTCTTCGTTTTCGGTGACAGTCTTTCCGATACCGGAAATTTAGCCGATTATCTAACCAGCATTGGTGGAGAAGTTCCCCCAAATTACACCAACGGACGTATTTCTAACGGACCAATCTGGATCGATCTTCTCGCATCAGAATTAGATATCCCCGACGAAGATATTACTAATTATGCCGTTGTCGGAGCAACCACAGGACGAATTAGCACTGATTTCACCGATGGAACTCCCAACTTAGAATACGGTTTACTCGACCAAATTGACGACTTTGTAGCAGAAGTTGGTACAGGTGCAGATCCAAATGCTTTATATTTTATGTGGATTGGTGCTAACGATTTGTTAGGACTACCATTTAATCCGACTGTTGACCCAGAAGTCGCAATAACTCAAAGTGTAGATAATATCGAAAATGCGATCGCAACTCTGACCGCAAATGGCGCAGAAAATATTATCCTAGCTTTAACCCCCAACACCGGACGCTTACCATTCGCAGCGCAAAATAACATTACCACCGAGTTAGCTCAATTGAGTGTTGCTTTCAACACCGAACTAACCGCAGAATTCGCAGACAACGAACAAGTCACCCTCATCGACTTATTCATCCCCATCGAAAACGTCGCTGCTAACCCCGCAGCTTTCGGCTTTTCTAATATAACCGACCCCCTCTTTTTCACCGAAAATCCCACCTCTCCCCCCGAAGAATACTTTTTCTGGGATAACGTTCACTTTACAACTCAAGGTCACGCAGTTTACGCCGATCTTTTTCAGCAAACACTAGCAAACTTGGGATTTGGTGATTACGGAAGCGAAACTTTACCCCCAGAATACGCTAATCGTCGGGAAAATCGGGGTTTTGAAGCAGTAGCATTAGACACGGATGACAACATTCTCTATGCTTTCATTCAAACACCTTTAGCCAATCCCGATCGCGCAACTTCTGACGAATCTCAGGTAATTCGCATCCTCGGTATCGATCCTACCAATGGAAATCCGGTAGGTGAATACGTTTACCTCCTCGAAGACCCAGAATTTCGCCCAGGCGGTCGAGTTGATAAAATAGGTGATGCTGTCTATGCTGGTGACGATACTTTCTTCGTCATCGAACGAGATGCAGATTTTACCGAGACAGCGAAGAAGTTTGTCTTTGAAATTGACCTTGAAGGTGCAACTAATGTTCTGGGAATGGAGTTTGAGAATGGAGAAACCCTCGAACAACAAACTCCCGATGAGTTAGCAGAGTTGGGAATTAACCCAGTTAATAAGGTAAAAGTCACCAATTTACCGAGTCTCGGTTATTTACCCAGCGACAAACCAGAAGGATTAGCATTATTAAGCGATGGTACTCTTGCTGTTCTCAACGATAACGATTTTGGTCAAGTTGAAGGAACCGAAGCAATTGAACTCGGTTTGATTTCCTTCCCCTTGGGAAATACTCTCGATGTCAGTGACGAAGATGGGGAAATTAACCTCGCTAATTATCCAATTTTCGGGATGGTACAACCCGATGGAATCGATACTTTTGCAATTGGGGGACAAACTTACATCATTACTGCGAACGAAGGTGACGCTCGCGATTATGATACTTTTAGCGAAGAAGCACGAGTAGCGGATTTAGTTTTAGACCCCGAAGCGTTTCCTAATGCGGCTGAATTACAGCAAGATGAAGTATTAGGACGATTACAAGTTACCACCGAATTAGGAGATATTGACGATGATGGTGACTATGACGAACTGTATGCTTTTGGTGGGCGATCGTTTTCAATTTTCGACGAATTTGGTAACTTAGTCTTTGATAGTGGTGATGATTTTGAGCAAATTATCGCCCAACAGTTACCGGAATTTTTTAATAGCGATAACGACAATAACGACTCGTTTGACAGTCGCAGCGACGCAAAAGGACCCGAACCTGAAGGAGTAGTTACTGGAGAAATTGAGGGTCGCACTTTTGCGTTTATTGGTTTGGAACGAGTTGGTGGGGTAATGGTTTATGAAGTTACCGACCCACAACAGCCGGAATTCGTCCAGTATATCAATAACCGTGACTTTAGTGTTGATGCAGAAGCATTTACTGCTGGCGATTTGGGACCCGAAGGTTTACTATTTATTTCTGCTGAAGATAGTCCCAATGGTGAACCTTTGTTAGTTGTCGCTAACGAAATTAGCGGTACAACTACGGTATATGAAATTGCTGTGGATGGGGAAGGAAATCAACCCCCAGTTATTACTGAAACAAACTTCACAGTTGCCGAAAATAGCGCTGTTGGTACAGTTGTGGGAACAGTAACCGCAACTGACCCTGATGTTGATGATACTTTAACTTATGAGATTACCGACGGAAATCTTGACCCCGACGGTGATGGAGTAGATGCTTTTGCAATTGATGCAGATACGGGGGAAATTACCGTAGCTGACGCTGACGACCTTGATTTTGAAACCACACCTAACTTTGAATTAGAAGTAAGCGTCACCGATGTAGGAGGTTTAAGCGATACTGGTGAAATTGACATCAATTTAACTAATGTAGTCGAACCAGTTACGCTAAACTCACCTAGCACTAATAATATCTTTAGCTTTGCTGGGGATGAGGAAGAGGTTAATTTAGAGTTTACTGTTTCTAGCGAAGCCGGATTTGTCAACGAAGTCGGTTTATACTTGGTAGACGACGCGAATGGTACAATTAATGGGATTGCACCAGGAGAAGAGGGTTATTTAGAAGCAGCGATCGCATCCTCCCAAACCATCGCATCGTTACTCTCCAAAAACTCCCAAGACTTCTTCAACGGAGACATCTTCAGCGAAACACAATCTCGCATCCTCAATTTAGATAGCGACCAACGTTTCGGTTTCTACCTCGTCCAGAACAGTAGCACCGATGAGGTGATTAATGCTCTAGAAGCCGGAACAACGCCTCCAGATGTCTTTTTTGGCGCGATCGAGGATTCAGACAGCTTCCTGCGCCTAGAAGAGTTAACAGAGGGGACATTTGGTTTGTCCTGGGATGATATTCCTGATGGTGGTGATAATGACTTCGATGACGTAGAAGTAAGTTTTGCGGTCACTGATGAAGAAGTACCATTAGGTAGCAATCTGCAAGGTAATGTCGATTTAATTGACTTACGCGATCGCGCAGGTGAATTAGTCACCGCAGATATAGTCGCTTCCCAAGATGCAGCCTTGAATAACCGAGGTGGATTGTATATAGTTCAAGATACCTCTGGGGCTGTTTTAGACCCGATTACAGGTGAATTAATTAACCCAGACGAAGCAGGTTACAGCGAAGCGGCGATCGCTAATAGTGTAGTAGAGTTTGACCGTTTCGATCCCGAAGCGCTAACCTTACCAGGAGGATTCCTTTTTGCACCATACTTATTAGCAGGAGGTAGCGAAGAATCAGCTTATTTCGCTTTTGCTGAAGCTAATCCCGATGGTATTGACCACGCACGCTTACTCGATGACAATACCTTTGGGTTTGAAGATACTTTTGGTGGTGGAGATTTCTCGTTTAACGATTTTGTCTTCGCTGTCGATTTATCTGTAGTTGCTTAAATAGGGACTAGGGACTGGGGACTGGGGACTGGGGACTGGGTAACTGGGGACTGGGTAACTGGTGAGTGGGTTATCAGTTATTACATTCAACAGTTAAAACCTTATGAGTCGATGTTTCCCAATCACCAATTCCCAATCCCCAGTTAGCAGTTAGCAGTTACCAGTTACCAATAGATATTGGAGACAAAAGCAATTAGGGAATAAATTGTTCACTGGTCACTGTTCCCTGGTCACTGTTCACTGGTCACTGTTCCCAATCCCCATTCCACAATATCCCAGGTTGTAGAAAATGTTACTAGAATGCTCTTGTCACTGTGGTGCCGTAAAGTACAAAGTACGCAGTTATCATCCTTATCCATTTATGCAATGTTACTGCGAGATTTGCCGCAAAACATCAGGTTCGGGTGGTTATGGAATTAATTTAGCAGGCGATATTCGGACTCTGGAAGTAGAAGGTGAAGAAAATATTACAATTTATCGGGCTAAATTTCAAAATCCCGAAGATCCCGAACCGCAGCAAAGCAACTTAGAACGTCGTTTTTGTAAGCATTGCGGATCTTGTTTGTGGGTGTATAGTCCAGATTATCCAGAATTAATGCACCCGTTTGCGTCGGCTGTAGACACCGAACTACCCAAACCGCCACAGCATACTTATATGATGCTTGATTTTGCTCCTAGTTGGGTAGAAATCCCCGAAAACAGCAGCGATCGCTATCATCAAAGATATCCTGAAGAATCTCTGGCTGAGTGGCATGAAAGAATGGGTTTAGTAGACAATTAGTTAGGTATTGGGGACTGGGTAACTGGGGAGGTGGGTTCAGTTATCAGTGAAAAGTAAACAGTTTATCCTTTTTGTCCTTTCCCTTTTCCCCCTCTTGCTTGCTTGTCTCCAATCTCTACTCTCTACTGATAACTGATAACTGTTCACTGAAATCCCCAATCCCAAACAAGTTAAACTGGGAAATGGTGTGTAGTTGCTGAAGTTAGTTAAGACTGTTAGCAAATTATCTAACGGCGGTATGTGAGAGCGATTGAGTAAAGATGACTCCTATTTTTAAGGTTGGTGACAAAGTAATAAATGCGCATGAAGTTGTCCCTTTACTAGCTGACTATCAACTCCTCCCCCAGCTAATTAGGGAAATAGTCATCGATCAGGCGATCGCGGAGGTAGAATGTACTCCTCAAGAGATCCAATCGGTTTATCAACAATTTTTTCAACAAAATCAACTTACCCCAGCAAATTTACCAGTTTGGTTACAACAAAATAAAATCTCGAAAGAGCAACTTGAAAGTAAACTGTTACGAAAATTAAAGCTAGAAAAATTCAAGCGTCTGACTTGGAGCAATAAAATAGAATCTTACTTTCTCAAAAGAAAAGGACAACTCGATCGCGTGGTATATTCTTTAATCAGGACGCAAAATCCGGGTATCGCTCAAGAACTGTATTTTCGGATTGCGGAAGGAGAAAAAAGTTTCGCCGAACTAGCTCAACAATATTCAGAAGGTTCGGAAGCACAAACTGGTGGTTTAATCGGACCTGTGGAAATTAATACTCCTCACGTGAAGATAGCACAAATGCTCAATTCGGGTAAGCCAGGACAACTTTGGCCCCCGACGCGAGTGGGAGAATGGTTAGTAATTGTTAGGTTAGAAAAATTGTTGCCGGCACAATTAGACGAACCAATGAGACAAAAGTTGCTCAATGAGCTATTTGAGGGCTGGCTATCAGAACAAGTTCAACAAAAAGTGTCTTTTCCACCGTTTAATGGGCAAAATGAAGAAGAGATTGCTAACCAAAGCAGTTAATTAAGCAAAAAAATTGCTGTTTTGTTGACGCATAAATTAACAGTGATGTCTACAAAACAAGGAAACAGGTGTAACTGCTACAGTTGAATTTTAATCGCCCATTAACTTGACTGAGGAAAAAATCTGGTGAAACCCAATGACCTATACGAAAACCAGTATTAAAGAGTTTTTAGCTGGCGTAGAGCCTTTTAACTTACTCAATCCTAACGATCTGACGAAGCTGTCAGAAAAATTGCAGCCTTTGCGTTATCGCATGGGTCAGACAATTTTACTTCGAGAGAGAATGCCTTCGCAAATCGCGCTCGTTTATGAAGGACAGGTACGTCTGTTGGGATACGATCCGCGCACTCAAATGCCAGTAACGCTTAAATTAATGGAACCTGGAGAAATTATTGGCTGGGTAAGTTTGCTGCGGGGAGTTCCTTGCGAAACAGCGATCGCCTCGAATGAATCGATTTGTTTGAGTCTAAATACGAATGATTTTTTGCGGCTGATTGAGCGACACAAAGAGTTTCGCGCCTATTTTCAGGAAAAATGCAGCCCTCTGGAAATTTTTGAGTTACTTGGTGCAGAATTAGACCGACAAGCGTTAGGCGATCGCGATTTAAAAAATTTAACTCGTGATGTCTATCCAGAAGCTAAAGTTGTTTATCTTCCTCCCGGAAGGACGAAAGTATCTCAATTAGAAGACAAACTTTGGTTTGTTAGTGGTGGGGGAACTGTGGAAAATTTCCCTCCTAACAGCCGCTTACTTTTTAACAGTTTGGACGAGCAGATTGTCGTGAAAAACAGTCCGGCTCGTTTAGTTAGTGTTCCGATTGAAGCCCTCGACGACGAGACAGAAGAGGTAGATTTACAACCGCTCGATCTTCAGGATGATAATGATTTCACTGAGGAAATAGCCGATTATCCAGATGAAATAGCTGCTGCTCCCGCCGAACCGCTCCCAGGACAAGATTCTGGTAAAGACGATAATCGCAATCGGAAATACCCGATTATCCGAGGGAGAAAAAACCTGGGTACGGCGGTGGCTTGTTTCCAAATGTTGGCACAACATTTTGGGATGCCTTTTCGCAAAGATGTGATTCGGCGCGTAATTGGCGAACAAATAAATCGTCAGGGTAGTGTCGCGTTACCTTTTTGTGGTGCAGTAGCTGAGTTGATGGGGTTGAATGCTCAGTTAATCAAAATCCCGACTTCTTCAATAACGAAGATTCGCGTTCCCGCACTTGTCCGGATTGGTACGCAAGAAGAAGATAAAACCCTAGCGGTGATCTACGAAGTTAGCGATAAGGCGATCGTGATGGGTATTCCTCAAGCGGGTATCCGTCGCCGCAAACCAGCCCAAATGCGGGAACTTTTGGGCGATGAAGCTGAAGTATTGTTGATCCAAGAAACGAAGGAAACGCCGAAACAACGTTTTGGTTTGCAGTGGTTTGTCCCTTCGCTGATTCGTTATCGTTGGGTGTTGATGGAAGTATTTATTGCTTCCTTTTTCGTGCAGCTATTTGCCCTGGTCAATCCTTTGATGATTCAGGTGATCATTGATAAGGTGATCGTGCAAAATAGTCCCGATACTCTCCATGTCTTGGGTGTTTTCCTACTGGCGATCGCGGTTTTTGAAGCCTTTTTGAGTAGTTTACGCACCTACTTGTTTGTCGATACTACGAACCGCATCGACATGGCTTTGGGTTCGGAAATTATCGACCATTTACTGCGGCTACCTTTACGTTATTTTGAAAAGCGACCTGTGGGCGAACTTTCTTCGCGGGTTAACGAATTGGAAAATATTCGTAAGTTTCTCACGGGTACGGCGCTGACTGTGGTTTTGGATGCAGTGTTTTCCGTGGTTTACATTGCGGTAATGGTCATCTACAGTCCGCTTTTAACCCTGGTTGCTTTAGCTACTGTTCCTTTCTTTATCTTACTAACTTTGATTTTCTCGCCGATTGTCCGCAAACAATTGCGGGTTAAGGCGGAAAAGAATGCTCAAACTCAATCTCACTTGGTCGAGGTATTATCGGGTATTCAAACCGTTAAGGCACAAAATATCGAGCTAAAAACTCGTTGGACTTGGCAGGAACGTTATGCTAGCTATGTTTCGGCTGGTTTTAAAACTGTGGTAACATCTACAGGCGCAGGGGCGGGAAGTAATTTCCTCAATAAGCTGGCGGCATTGTTGGTGCTGTGGGTAGGTGCTAATTTGGTACTTTCGGGCGAGTTGACTTTAGGACAGTTGATCGCTTTCCGGATTATTTCTAGTTATGTGACTTCGCCACTGTTACGTTTGGCGCAAATTTGGCAGAATTTCCAAGAAACAGCTTTGTCTTTAGAACGTTTGAGCGATATTATCGATACTCCTCAAGAAGCTGATAAAACTGACCGCCAAAATATTCCCATGCCCGCGATTAAAGGTGGGGTGAAGTACGAAAATCTTTCTTTCCGCTTTAAACACAATGGTCCGTTGCAGCTTAATAACGTCAGTGTGGAAATTCAGCCAGGGCAATTTGTGGGCATTGTCGGACAAAGTGGTGCTGGTAAGAGTACGTTAACTAAATTGCTGGTTCGGCTTTATGATGCGGAAGCAGGCAGAATTCTGGTTGATGGCTATGATGTGGCTAAGGTAGAACTATATTCTCTCCGGCGACAAATTGGGGTGGTTCCTCAAGATACTTTGTTGTTTGACGGGACGGTGCAAGAAAATATCGCTTTAACTAATCCCGATGCAACTCCAGATGAGATTATTGAAGCTGCTACAGTTGCCGCAGCCCACGAGTTTATTATGGGTCTTCCGGCGGGCTATAACACCAGAGTTGGGGAACGAGGTTCGAGTTTGTCAGGTGGACAACGACAACGGATTGCGATCGCCCGGACTGTTTTGCAGCGCCCCCGAATGTTAGTCTTGGATGAGGCAACTTCTGCCCTGGATTATCAAACTGAACAAGAAGTCTGTACTAATTTGGCGGCAGCATTTAAAGATACTACGGTTTTCTTTATCACTCACCGTTTGGGTACGATTAGAAATGCTGATGTCATTTTGATGATGGATGCTGGGACGATCGCTGAAAAAGGTACTCACGATGAATTGATGGCGCTTAAAGGTCGTTATTATCATCTGTTTATGCAGCAAGAGTCTCAGGTGTAACAGTTAGCAGTTGACAGTGACCAGTGACCAGTTGTCAGCAATTGATGTCGTAGTGCGATCGCCGCAGATAAGTTGAGTTAACACCAAGTGCGATCGCTAGCCATCTGCAAAGATTTTTCTAACCGAGGAAAAACTAAAAGTTCGGTAATTTACTCTCAAGTATTGGAAGTAAAAAGTAGAGGCGCGAAAAAATAAAATTATTATCCAACACCAGCAACAGATCTCGAGAGAGCAATTAAGATAATAAACAGAGAGCAAAGAAATTCTCTTCCTCCAGGAGAGAGAAACTATCGGTGAATAAGTAAAATATCTTCTGCTGCATTTGCTCTTAAACGCGCCAACTACCTTCCATAGCAAGCTCGCGACCAAGAATTTCTTCCGCATCCGCTAGATAAGATTCAGATTATGACTCAAGCTAAGAGAAATCAACCCAACGGCAATCAAAGTACCGTAAATCGCTCTGGACTGCTGAGACAAGGAGCTTCAGCTCAAGACTCCCAAGCACTAGTTCGTTCCCCAGGTAGTGCGATCCAAAATCACTATTTCGAGCAACCAGTAGTGCTGAAACAGTCACCAATGTGGTCGCGGGCGATCGTTTGGACGATTATGGGGGTAGCCACTTTCGGTATCGGTTGGGCTAGTATTGCCAAAATTGAGCAGGTTGTGCCCGCTACAGGTCAGCTTAAACCAACTGGAGCAGTTCAAGAAATTCAAGCCCCAGTAAATGGTAAAGTAACAGAAGTTTATGTTGAAGATGGGGATGTAGTCGAAGCAGGCGAAGTGTTGATGGTCTTCGACTCTACCGCGACCAAAGCCGAATTAGATTCTCAGAAGAAAATTCGCGACTCTTTAACCAAAGAAAATAAATTTTATCGCACTTTGATGGGACAGTCACCATCAAAAGCAGCGATCGAAGCAGCTATTTTACAATTGGATCTCCCCAATGAAGTTGCTTTTATTGCGAGAGAACGCAGTACGCTCCTTGAAGAAAATCAACTGTATCGGATTCAAATTGGCGGTGCAGCCAGTAGTGCTGATTTTGGGATTGATGAATTAGAGCGTTTGCGAGCAGCCAGAGAAGAAGCGCGATCGCGCGAACAAGCAGCCCAGTTGGAAGTCGAACAACTACGCAAGCAACTCGATGAAAACCGGGTTCAGTTAGCTCACGCTCAAACTCAACTCCAAACCGAGCAAGATATTCTCAATGATATTATGCCTTTGGTGCAAGAAGGCGGAATTGCTCGTCTGCAAGGAACCAGACAACAGCAACAAGTCCAAGAAAGACAGGCTGAGGTAGCCCGACTCCAAGAAGAACAACTGCGCTTACAACGCGCGATCGACCAAGGAAGAGAACGTTTAGTTAATACTAAAGCGGCGGCTGACAAAGATGTCCTCGATCGCATCGCAGCTAACAAAAATCGCATCGCTGAAATTGATAGTCAGTTAACAAGAGTTGTGGTCGAAAACGAAAAACGAATCGCTCAACTAGACGCACAAATTTCTCAATCAGAGGTAACTCTCGACTATCAAGAAATTAAAGCTCCTGTGGATGGAGTTGTCTTTGATTTGCAAGCAGGACCAGGCTACGTTCCCAGTCCCAGCAAAACCGAACCTTTGCTGAAAATTGTTCCCAACGACAACCTAGTCGCCGAAGTCTATATTACTAACCGCGATATTGGTTTTGTCGAAAAAGGTATGATAACTGATATCAGAATTAGCTCATTTCCTTTCAGCGAGTTTGGTGACATCAAAGGACAATTAACTTGGATCGGTTCCGATGCTTTACCTCCTGATGAAAATTATCGTTTCTTCCGTTTTCCTGCTACTGTCGAACTCAACAATCAATCTTTGGTGCTTGATAGTGGAAAAGAACTTCCTTTACAGTCGGGTATGGAAGTCAGTGTCAATATTAAAGTTAAAGAAGACCGCACAGTTTTGAGTTTATTCACTGAATTATTTACGAATAAGATTGAAAGCCTCAAGCAAGTGCGTTAAATTGGATCGAGTTGAGATAATTTTCCCACCACAGTTAGTTACCTTAGTGGTGGGATTAAACATTTTTATGTTTAGGAAAATAATGAATGAACCAGAAGTAGCTTATCAGCAAGCGTTAGAAATTTTAACTCAAAAAGGACTTCAACGTGAGTTCATTGAAAATGCCTCGCTCAAAATTAATCATGCTCGGCAATTGAGCGAAATAGGTAGAGAAAAAAAACCGAGCAAAATCCTGGAAATAGGAATCTTTGTCGGTGTTTCGTCAGCGATTCTAGGACTATGCTTACCAGAAACACATATTGTCTCAATTGACCCCGGACTTCCTGTTGAAATACAAGATATTTTAGCTGTCAGAAAATTTGATATTCAGGAAAAACGAACTAATTTGTCTTTCGTCTTAGAGTTACTGAATGATTTAAAAATTGCCGATAGATTTACTCTAACAAAAGGCTTTTTCTCTTGTTGTTTTCCCAATCAAGAAGATAGAGAAAAAGTTGTCAATTATGGAATTAAACTTGACGAATATCAGCTTGTCGGCAAACAGATTTGCGAACAGTATCAACCTTTCGATTTGGTATTTTTAGATGCAGATCATCGAACCTCAGCAGTTGCAAGCGACCTGAAATTAGTTTATCCTTATTTAGCTTCTGGAGGGAAAATTATTTTACATGATGTAGGTTTAGATTATTGGGGAAAACAGGTAAGAATGGGTGTAGAAGAGTTTTTAGCAGAAAATTCTCACGTTAAGTTTGAAATCGAAGGTGAGATAGGTTATCTTTATGAAGAAGATATTTGATAGCTCAAAAAAGTTTCGTGATTGTTGTCAATTTTGACTGACAATATTTAATTAATATTTCCTTGATGTTCGCATTTAAAACCTCTTTCGCGCCATGCTTGTATATTGACATTTTCTAATTTCTTCACTTGAGAACATTCTGGTTGAATAAATGGACTGATTATTGCCCAAAAAAAGCTACGAGTCACATCTAAACTAGTTTTAATTATTGATTCATTATTACCAGGAATTCCTTCTTCTGTAACTATATCTGCTTCTACCCAAATACCACGAGCGCCAAAATGAATTCTTGCCATCCATAAAGCCCTAGGTAAATGAGTTTCAGAAGTAATTAATTTAACTTTTTTAACTCCCCAATTATGTAAAATAGGTACGCTGTAATAAAAATTTCCGAAAGTATTTCTCGCACAATTTTCTAACCAAACTTGTTCTTTTGGTGCTTGCTCTCGAGCGAAAATTAACCAGATGCAGGGGTCGGGAGAACCAGCAGAAATTAAGATTGGTATATTGGGGTTTTCTTTCGCTATTTCAGTGAGATAAATTTCGCGGCGGATACTACCTCCAAGTTCAAAAAATGCACCCACTGGGGCTGAAGCTGCGGCTTGTAATTGAAGTGCGATCGCCAAACTCCATCCTAAGAAAAATAGCCCGACGCTGCTTAAAATAGCCCGACGCAAGATTTGCCATTTTTTCTTACCCTCCCTAGTCTGCCGATTTTTTTTCATAAAAAATAATTAAAATTTAGTTTTTCTCGATCGAGATTGAATACTTCTGTCAAGCTAGCACGTAAATCACTGTTCCGAGTAATTACTGTTTTTTGGGCAACGGCTTTTTCTTATAATATAGACTTTTTTGACAAAAAGACACGAATAGTTATCTGTAAGGATTTTTACTGGATTATTAAAATTTTTGTTTTTAGAGGTAATCCAGAATACAATTTAATAATAATTAAATCAAATTAGAGCTACGTTGTCTTACGTTGAAAAGCTAAAACTGGACTGAGTGATTTCCACTGGATAGTGATAATTTTAAATCAGTAGTCTGACGAATTTACATTTCTTAATAAATTTTTGAATACTGGAGATATCCAAGCAAAACATTCAGGAACAAACGTTAGAAGTAGTGATGAATAAGCAATCAATCGCCAACTTAACTTTTACCACCGCTAGTTTAATCGTTATCGGGGCGATCGCCACTCCCACAGCAGCCGTAGCCCAAATCACTAATTTAGTCGATTCTGCGCTAGAAGCTACTGTAGGAGAAGGTGCTAAAGCAGAAGCTGAAGAAACCACGGAAACTGATGTCGAGAATGTAGGTGGTGCTTCAACTGACTCTCAAACCAACGCTGAAGTTAACGATCTCACAGATGCTGATTTATCTTCCCTAACCGATCTTGAGAATTTGGTCGAAAAAGATGGCGAACTTGAGGTTAAGGTAGAAATTGACGAAGAAGGCGTAAAAGTTGAAGCGGATGCTGACTTAGAAGTCGAAGTTAACGATCTTGCCAAAGTAGGCATTTGTTTAGACGGTAGTGGCTCGATCGCTAGTCCTGACGGTAGTAGTTTAGCCGATTGTAGCCAAGAACCAGAAGTACAATCAGTTCCAGAGCCAACAGCGATCGCGTCTTTCCTTCTCTTTGGAGGTTATTTACTTTCCCGTCGTCGCTGTCACCACAAGTAGGGGACTGGGGATTAGCAGTTACCAGTTAGCAGTTAGCAGTTAGCAGTTACCAGTTATCAGTTTATCTCCTAAGTCTCCCCCGTCCTTACAAGGGAATGTTTTTTAGATTGGGGTGATTTGGAGCGTGGAAAGTGAGGGAAATTAGGGAAGTTGGGAAGCAAAAACTCCTGAAATTTCGCCCTTCATTTTCTGTGCGATCGCACCAATGTTGAAAAGCATACACTTGTAAGTTTCCCCAGTCTCCCTAGTCTCCAATCTCTATGAATAACTGATAACTGTTCACTGTTCACTGTTCACTGAAACCCCCCTTCCCAAAAATTGTAACAAAGCTTTAATACCAATCCCGTGCAGGTTGCGCTAAAGTAGCAATCGTACTCAGCACACCAAGCAAACAACCCGCAATGAGTCCAGCCCGGAAAGCATCTACAAAAATGGTAGCGAAAGCAAGTAGCAGCAGTCCTCATGAGGACTATCGCAAGCTGGATCTAGATAAGCTTACGCCGATGTTACAGCATTATGTAGAGGTGAAGGAAGAGTATCCGAATGCTTTGCTGCTGTATCGCGTAGGTGATTTTTTCGAGTGCTTTTTTCAAGATGCAGTAACGATCGCCCAAGTTTTGGAATTAGCGCTTACTTCTAAGGAAGGGGGTAAAGAAATTGGACGAGTGCGGATGACAGGCGTACCGCATCATGCTTTAGATAGATATACGACGATGTTAGTCGAAAAAGGTTACGCGATCGTCATTTGCGATCAAGTGGAAGATGCAGCAACGGCGGCGGCTGAAGGGAGAATGGTACGTCGGGAGATTCAAAAGTTATTAACTCCGGGTACATTAACTGACGATCGAATGCTTTCCCCACGACGGAATAATTTTTTAGCGGCGGTAGTAATTGCCGGAGATCGTTGGGGTTTAGCTTATGCAGATATTTCCACTGGGGAATTTTTTACGACTCAAGGACAAGATTTAGATCCCTTAGCTAACGAGTTGTTACGTTTGCAACCATCAGAGATTTTAATTCCGACCAATGCGCCAGATGTGGGTGCTTTGTTACGTCCAGGAGAGCGATCGCCGAGCATACCAGATAGTTTACCAGATTCATTTTGTTATTCGTTGCGATCGCAAAAACATTTTACCCAAGTTGAAGCCAGAGAAAGATTATTAGCCAAATTCAACGTGCGATCGCTCGAAGGCATGGGTTGCGCAAATAAAATTTTCAGCATTCGCGCGGCAGGTGGCTTATTAGAATATCTCGAAGATACTCAAAAAGCTTTTCAAGTTCCCCTGCAACCTTTACGCACTTATGCCTTAGCCGATTATCTCATTCTCGATCGCCAAACTATACGCAACCTCGAAATTATTCAAACAGTTCGCGATGGCACTTTTTACGGTTCCCTTTTATGGGCGCTAGAGCGCACTTCTACTGCAATGGGAGGTAGGGCTTTACGACGTTGGTTACTCCAACCTTTAATCGAGATTAAAGGTATTAACGCCCGTCAAGATACGATTGAAGAATTAGTTTCTCAAACTTCCCTTCGTCAAGATTTGCGTCAGTTACTTAGAGAAATATACGACATTGAACGCCTCGCGGGAAGAGTAGGTTCGGGATCGGCGAATGCGCGAGAATTATTAAACTTGGCTAATTCTTTGGTCAAATTAACCGAACTAGTCGAATTAGCTTCTCGTGGTGTTTCTCCTTATTTAAGAGCATTGCAACGTATTCCTCCCGAATTAGAACAACTCGGACATCATGTAATTGCTCATTTAGTTGATGAACTTCCTCAACACTTGAAAGATGGCGGTATAATTCGCGAAGGAATTAGTTCAAAACTTGATGCACGACGCAAAGAACTAGAAGCAGACCAAAAATGGATTGCCGAACTGGAAGTACAAGAAAGAGAACGTACTGGTATTCCTAAACTAAAAGTAGGCTATAACAAAACCTTTGGCTACTATATTAGTATGCCTCGTTCCAAAGCAGAAGACGCGCCAGAAAATTATACCCGCAAGCAAACTTTAACCAACGAAGAAAGATATATTACTTCGGAATTAAAAGAAAGAGAAACGCGCATTTTAACCGCTAAAGAGGACTTAAATCAAATCGAATACGAGATTTTTGCGGCATTGAGGGCGGAAGTAGCGGAAGCAGCTCAAAAAATTCGTAACGCAGCCAAAGCAGTTGCCGCGATTGACGTACTTGCAGGGTTATCAGAAGTCGCAGTATATCAAGTTTATTGTCGCCCGGAAATGACCCCAGGACGAGAAATTGCGATTATCGATGGCAGACATCCGGTAGTCGAACAATCTCTCGGTACGGGAATGTTTGTTCCTAATTCTACGGAAATGGGTCGAGTAAATAACGATCGACCAGATTTAGTGATTCTCACCGGACCAAATGCAAGTGGCAAAAGTTGTTATTTGCGTCAGGTAGGATTAATTCAGTTAATGGCGCAAATTGGCAGTTTTGTCCCCGCGACAGCAGCTAAATTGGGAGTATGCGATCGCATTTTTACTCGTGTGGGTGCGGTGGACGATTTGGCTACTGGTCAATCTACTTTTATGGTAGAAATGAATGAAACCGCCAATATTCTCAATCATGCTACACCGAAATCTTTAGTTTTACTCGATGAAATTGGACGGGGAACGGCAACTTTTGACGGACTTTCGATTGCTTGGGCGGTGGCAGAATATCTGGCTAATGAAATTACCGCCCGGACAATTTTTGCTACTCACTATCACGAGTTAAATGAGTTGGCTTCGATTTTAGAAAATGTGGCTAATTATCAGGTGACGGTGAAAGAATTACCGAATGAAATTGTCTTTTTGCATCAAGTTCGTCCCGGTGGTGCAGATCGTTCTTATGGTATTGAAGCAGGGCGTTTGGCTGGTTTGCCGAGTTCGGTGATTAAACGTGCTAAACAAGTGATGAAACAAATTGAACAACATAGTAAAATTGCTTTGGGGTTGCGATCGGGGATTGAGGAAAATGAGTTTTGAGTTGGTTTTAGTTATGGGTAGAAGGTTATTTTCTCGCGTCAAGACGCAGAGACGCAAAGAGAAGCGCGAAGGATGGTTATCTTGGTTGGGGGTGGGGTGTTTTTTGACTGTTTTGTTTTGGGGTGGTGTGAGTGAGGGACGGGAGTTTACTGAGGCTGAAATTGAGTCTTTAATTCGACAGTTACCGGCAACTAGGGAAGAGTTGAATGATTCGCTGCAAGGGCGAAGATTGGAGGATTTGATTCGGGAAAAATCTCCTTTGTTTTACTATTTTTTGCAGTTACAACAACCCCAAGAAAGAAATTTGCAACAGGAAAGTGAAGCTCAAATTCGGGAACTTTTAGAACGTCCAACCTCTCTCCAACAGCAAATTTTACAGCAACAAATTGAGGAAATTGAAAGAAATCGCGGTAATTCTTCGGAGTCGCTAGTATTTTTTTAGCGCTATCTCTAATTAACAAATATTGGCGATCGATTCATTAATTGAAGATCTAAATTTCTCAGGTTATTCCTGAAATTCCTCTTACATAAGTTCGGCTGCTTTCTTGGTCATACATACCCAGATTTACCAGTATTTGTACGCTAAAAGTACCTTCTAGATCGGGCTCGATATCGCCTTCAAAGTGATTTACGAACCAGATTAAAAAATTAGTAAATTATCCGATTGGGGTTGAGGAATTTTTCCCTTTCTGCCCCTCTGTTGTTTGCAATACTCGACTGGCATTAAGAATCGCTAATAAAGCCACTCCTACATCAGCAAATACGGCTTCCCAGAGGCTTGCTACTCCGATCGCGCCCAGACCAATAAAAACGATTTTCACTCCTAAAGCGATGATAATGTTTTGCCAGACAATTCTCAGAGTTCGGCGGGAAATGGCGATCGCTTCTGCTACTTTCGAGGGTGCATCGGTCATAATAACTACGTCGGCGGTTTCAATGGCTGCGTCTGAACCTAATCCGCCCATTGCAATTCCGACATCAGCACGAGCAATTACTGGTGCGTCGTTGATGCCATCGCCAACAAATACTACTTTATGGTGAGTCTGGTTTACTTTTCTGACGATCTCCTCTAAAGCATTCACCTTATCCTCTGGTAAAAGTTCGGCTTGATAGCGATCGATTTTGAGTTCGCGAGCAATCTTTTCTGCTATGGGCTGACTGTCTCCTGTGAGCATTACGGTTTGAATTTGCTGTTGATGTAGTGCTTGAATCGCTTTGAGAGCATCTTTTTTCAGTTCATCGGCAATCATAATTCGCCCACTGTATTCACCATCGATCGCTAAGTGAGCGACGGTACCATCTACGACACAAACATCGTGGGGAATTTCTTCTCGACGTAGTAGGCGATCGTTTCCTGCGAGTACAACTCTACCGTCAACTTGGGCGCGAATACCGTGTCCGGCAATTTCTTGATAATTTTTTAATTGAGAAGCATCAATCGGTTTTCCGTAGGCTTGTCGAATCGACTGGGCTACGGGATGATTTGACCCAGATTCGGCTTTGGCAGCTAATTCTAACAGTTGCTCTTGACTCAAACCATTATGGGAAATAATCTCAGTGACTCGAAAGTTACCTTCGGTAAGCGTCCCTGTTTTATCGAAGACGACGGTTTTTACTTGAGTTAGAGCATCCAAAAAGGTGGAGCCTTTAATCAAAATACCTCGCTTGGCTGCTCCACCAATACCGCCAAAGTAACCTAGAGGAATACTAATGACTAAGCCACAGGGACAAGAAATTACCAACAGCACCAAGGCTCGATAAGTCCAGGTATTTGCTGTTGCTCCTGAAATCAGCAAGGGTGGTAACAGGGCAACTGCTAGGGAAAGAAAGACGACGATGGGTGTATAGTAACGGGCAAAGCGGGTAATAAACTTTTCGGTGTCGGCTTTTTTGCTTCTGGCGTTTTCTACTAACTCTAAAATTTTGGCAATGGATGACTCGCCAAAAAGCTTGGTAACGCGAATGGTTAGCCCTCCCGACTGGGCGATCGTTCCGGCTAAGACGATATCTCCGGTTACGACTGTACGAGGTACTGATTCTCCTGTTAAGGCGGAAGTATCTAGTTGCGAACTTCCTTCGATAATCTCTCCGTCGAGGGGGATTTTCTCGCCTGGACGTACCCGAATTATCTCCCCAATCTTAACTCGATCGGGGGAAACGGTTTTGATCTCGCCGTTAACTAAAAGGTTGGCAGTATCGGGACGCACTTCTAGTAAGGCTCGAATCGAACGACGCGATCGCCCTACGGCTAAACCCTGTACCAATTCTCCTATTTGAAAAAACAGCATTACGGCTACGGCTTCTGGTAGTTCGTGAATGGCGATCGCGCCGATGGTAGCAATGGTCATCAGAAAGTTCTCGTCAAAGATGCGACCTCGCAATATATTCCGCCCCGCAGTGGTTAATACTCCCCAACCACATAGTAAGTAAGCAGGAATCAGCACAGCATATTCGGCAAGAGAAAAGGGAGTATTATGTAAAGGATCGTGAAATATCACTCCGATTAATAAAAGTGGTGTGGCGATCGCGATCGGTCTTAATTCACGCCACCAGTTAAATTCACTCGCGTCGTGACTGTTACCGCAACACTCATCATGGTGAGTTTCAACCTCACAAACAGCTTCGAGGGAATGCCCAGAGTTACTGCGATCGCCACACTCATTATGGGTTGTTACTTCAGATACGGGTTCGGGGGAATGCTCGTTACAGCATCCTTGATGATGATGGTGTTCTGCCATAGCAATACCTACTGTGAGAAACTTCTGAATATCTGAAAGATTATTCAGATGAAAGATTATTCAAATTATAGAGTAAGTAGCTGTGCAAAACAAATTATTTGTTTTCCCTTGACTGTAAAGTCTGACTAAATTCTCTCAAAGCTACAGAAGAACCGACTTGCCAAGCGCGATCGACATATTGAGTAACAATTTCTTTGACCGAAAAATCGAGAAAAATAAGACTGGTATCGGTTTCTACATAGCTGTTATCGGTAAAACGATAGATGTGTAACTCATTAGCTTTGTAAATCCAGACTTCGGGAATTGCTAGAGAAATGTAATCTTCGATGCGAGTAAAAGATGTAACATCGATCTCAATTGCTAAATCGGGTGGCGGATCGATACTCATATCTAGCTTACGTTTTCCCAGTATTGCTTGATAATTCTCGATATAAAAACAAGCATCGGGTTCTAATCCCGGTTCTTTCCCATACCTTAGTGTTATCGGGTGAAAGCTATCCCAATCTCGGTCTTGATGACGTAGTAGTGCTTTGACTAAATCGACAATAACATCAATTTCTTTGCCATGTTCGGGTAAGGGACTCATCAGTAATATGTGGTTATCCCGGAAACGAAGACGGGGAATAGCGCGATCGCCTAACCGTTCTAAAAGTTGTTCGTAATCGGCTATAGTACCAGGAAACTGTAATCTTGTTCCTGCGGGAAGATCGATTTTATCTGGGGTGATAGTCGGTAACATCTTTTTGAGATTTAATTTTATCCTTCATCGAGGTGGTCGGCTACTTCTCGATAGAGAGTCACAATATGGTCGTCAGCAAGACTATAATAGACGTTGCGACCTTGACGACGATATTTGACGAGCTTTTGCGATCGCAACACTCTTAGCTGATGAGATACCGCCGATTCGCCCATTTTGACGCTCGCTGCTAAGTCGCAAACACAAAGCTCTTGCTGCGCTAAAGCTGAAAGCAATTTTAGCCGATGAGGGTCAGAGAGAACGCTAAAAAATTCTGCCATTTGTTGCGCCTTTTCGGTTGCTAGAACCTTACGTTGAACCTGCCACACATTATCTAGATGAACTAAAGATTCTTCACAGCCAGGAGCATCAGAAGATAAAGGAGTTTGTTTATTTAAGGAACTAGAGTCAGCCATGCGAAATTAGTTTTTAGACTTGACTCTATGATACTAAGAATCATTACCATTTGAATAGTCGTTCAGATAATGGGATGTTTAACCCGATCTTAATATCGAGCTAATTTTGCGCCTTTTTTGCCTGTGGTGAGCCAAATTAGCGCCCTAGCTCCGTCGCGGACGCATTTGCTAACTGGTTCTGTTTTTTTCTCTGAAGGTACAGAAATCGGTTTGAGGACTATGCCTCGACTTCCGAAGACGATTTCGCCAATGACGCGGGCGCGACGCATATGATAGTCGGAGGTAACGAGGTAAACACTATCTATATTTTCTGCTTGCAATTCGTCCACTAATGTGGTAAAGTTCGTAACTGTATCGAGAGCGCTACGGTCGATGTGGAGACGCGATCGCTCAATCCCCGCATTGTTAAAAATTCTTTCCGCATACCAGTGAGGACTACCACCAGACACCCAAATATGTAACTCTGGATCTTGTTGAGCTAATTTGGCGGCAAACCGTTCTCTTTCTTCAGCTCCACCTAGCACAAAAACTGCTTCAGGTTTGACGATATAACTCATTACTTCTCGATAGCCAAACCACAAAGAAACAGCAATTATTGGTAACAACCAGACACCCAGACGAAAGCGATTTCGCTGACGATTACGAAAAAGATTTTTTTGCTTGTGAGAACCAATTTTTAACAACATGAATAAGATACTTTTTCTGGTTGTTTTGGAAAAAATAGACAAGTAAGTTTAAACTCCTCGCCTTAGTTTACCGCTAAAAACAGTAAAAAGTAACCAGGATTTCACCCTTATTTAAGGTTATTTTCAACGGGACTGGCCGGATTTGAACCGGCGACCTAGCGCTTCAGATTTGTGTGAGTTTCCTCACTCTCCGGACTATTCCTTCACCCTAGGTATTTTACCTTTAGGTGGTAGCCGTTATGTTGTAGGAGGTTTGTATTTTATAAAGCATACTAGGATGGATATAAGGTCGCAAAAAGTCAAGAAATTTTTTTCCTTCTTTTGTCCCCATTCGCAAACGGTAAGTTTCTTTCGCTTTACTTAGTCCCCATCTAAATCCCCATAAGTCAGAAAAATAAGTAACAATCAGCTCATTTTCTAACTTAGATAGATAAGTATTTAGGGTAACTTCGAGAGCGTGAATTTTACCGTTTTTCTTCTTAAAGGACTTGGAACCTTTATCCATGAACCATATTGCTATTCCTTGGGGAGTTAAGAGATTCAGGAAATTTCTCGTAATTGTTAGATTTTTTCCTGGATATAACTTTTTAATCAACACCCTGGTTAAAGGAATTAACTTTGGTTCAATCCGAAAAAGAACTTTGCCTTTTTTCGTTTTCCATTGAGAAATACTAACTGGTTTGAGGGTAATTTGTTCGAGAAGATGCTGCTTAAAAATTAAGTAATCTTCTTGATTTTCACTGTGTTCGATAAAGAAGTTATTCTCACGAATTTTTCCTGTACCCAACAACATTCCAGCTAGTACGCCTCGTTGCTCTACTTTTGATGAGACATTGTAGTCCATCATGCGATCGCTCTCTACAACCAGTCTCTGCACCTTCCAGACGATATTGGAAATATCGCTTGGCTTGGCTCAAGATTACCTTATCTGTTACTAGACAGACTTAGGCTTCCTTGACTTTGACTACATTCATGCGTGAAGTTTCCCTCACGATGCCCGATCTTTCAGGAGGCGCTTGCTCTATCCAACTGAGCCACAGCCCCAAAATTGATCCTTAAATATCATAGCAGTTATCGTTAACAGTTGGGGACTGGGAAGAGGGGGAAGACAAGGAGGAGGGGGAAGACAAGGAGGAGGGGGAAGACAAGGAGGAAGTGGATGGTAAACTGCTAATTGTTCACTGACTACTGATAACTGATAACTGGTAACTGTTCACTGTTCACTGAACCCAGTCCCTAATCACCAACTACCATGAATCCAGGGTTCTTGCCAAGGGATGCCGCCGCCAACTTCTAAACCTGAGAGAGAACTGGTAGCATGGAGAATAATTTTACCGTGGCGATCGCGTAACTCTAGCTTTAATTTTCCTTTCATCGTGTCTTGACAGCAAAAAATTAAGCCTTTTTCTGTCGGTGCGCGTAGAGGTGTTCCCGGTAAATCGGTAGTTGCGGTTAATTCTACTTCATACCAGAGGTTACGCGCTTGCATTGACCATCTACCCCAAGGCTGAATTTGCCAACTTACCTGAGAATTCCAAGGGACGAATTCGTAAAATTTGCCTTGATGGTGAAAGCAAATTAGCGCTACTTCTTCCATCCACCATAATAAGCCACGTTTGCCACCACCTGCGGTTAAAGCTAAGTCAGGTTCGTTGTCAAAGCTGTTACAGTTAACCCAAAACCACTTTTGGGGGAAAGAACGACCCCAATTTTTTTCACTATAAGCCGGAACTTTAGTAAACTCGTAACGTTGACCATTCCAGTCAATCCAACCTGTAGCTAAACCATGCGCGAGCATAATTTGCCAACCTGGTTCAAAAATTGGCAAAAATGAGAGCCAACCTGCGGTAGCTTGTTGAGGAAGTTTGGGATCGCCCCAACCATAAACAGGTTCAATTTCATAATACCAGCGACAGTAGCGATCGCTACTCGGATCGTGAATAAATCCTTGGTGGAATTTTGCTGTAGCTTGATAACCTTCTTTTATGTGACACTCAAAATCTCCGCGATCGAGTAAACTTGCAGGTGCAGCTAAATCAGTTTTTCCCCAATGTCCTAATCCTAAGCGATCTTGCAGCGCCCAGAAACCATTTACATCCGGGAAAGTACGACAGAGATATTCATCATTTGGTCCGAGTATTTGCGCTGCACCACCGCTATGAGGTTTACCACCAATCGGATCGTCGATAGAATACATAAATCCGAAAGTTTCACCTACTTTTGGGAGAGTAACCCGATAATACCAACCTTCAAAAAAACGTGCGTCACTACCATCCCAATGATAGCCGCTATGAGGTGTTTGCAGAGTATCAGTCATGAAATTCAACGCTTTACTTATCAATGCTATCTTAGTTCAGTTGACTTAGTTTGCAGT
The DNA here is from genome assembly GCF_020144665.1 of Oscillatoria salina IIICB1. Taxonomy (NCBI): domain Bacteria; kingdom Bacillati; phylum Cyanobacteriota; class Cyanophyceae; order Oscillatoriales; family Oscillatoriaceae; genus Oscillatoria; species Oscillatoria salina. Next base: position 34,287 of record NZ_JAAHBQ010000035.1, read on the forward strand.
AATTCCTCTTTAGTTATTGGTGTTCTTCTCAACGTATCTAACGAAACTACAAACTCACCTGTTTTTAGTTTGATATTTAGAGCATCAATAACTGATTTTACAGCTAAAAAACTAGCATTTTCATAATCTGTTTCTTCATATTCTCGAATTTTTTCTGCTGATATTCCTGATAATTCACCAAGTTCTTCGCAACTAAGTTTAGCCGCTAGGCGAGCTTTAATACAAATTTCGGCTAAACAGTCAATATCGCTAATTTTTAAAACAATTGGCTGACTTTGACTGTGAGATCTTAGAAATTCATACTCATTAATTTCTTGTTTTAATCTTAATAGCTGACTTTGAAACGAATTATATAATAATTCCCAACCTTCAGGATCGTTTTTTCTCTTATCTTCGTCTCTGTCTAAACCAGCTAAAGATTGTTGAAACTTGTCAATCCAATCAAGAGTATTTTTATACTGTTGCTCATTTTTAATCATCATCCTCTCAGACAAATCTCATCCAGCCTGAATTAACTTATCTTTCAGTAGTTTACCTAAAATCGAGATGCCCCGCTCAATTACTTCTGGTGAATGAGAAAAATTGATTCGCATTGCGTTATAACCCCCTTGTCCAGGAAAAAATGAATTTCCTGGTGAAACAAGTACATTTTGCGCCAAGGCTTCTCGGTAAACGTCCAATAAAGGCAACTTTTCCGGTAGCTGCACCCATAAGAAAATACCGCCTTCGGGAACTGTCCAAGTAGCTTCGTCAGGAAAATAACGTTCTAAAGCTGCTAACATTTGATTGCGATTTTGCAAATTACTTGCTTGTAAACGTTTCAAGTGACGGCGATAATGACCAGATCCTAAATATTCGCTGACTATAGCTTGGGAAACAGTAGAAACGTGCAAATCGTGGAGTAATTTTTGTTCTAATAAATTGGCATAATTTTGCCCAGTAGCTACCATATAGCCGACTCTTAATCCAGGCATTAATGTCTTAGAAAATGTCCCCACATAAATCACTGTATCTTCGCGATCTAGTGCTTTTATTGGTGCTGGTGGGGGCTCGAAACTTAAACCTTCATAAGCATTATCTTCTAAGATTAAACATTCATATTCTTCTGCTAAAGCTAGCAGTTGGCGCCGATGAGAAGTTGAGGTAGTTAATCCAGTAGGATTTTGTAAGGTACTGACAGTATAAATTAACTTTGGTCGATGACTGCGAAGATATTGTTCGAGAAATTCTAAATTCATTCCTTCCCCAGTGATGGGAATACCTATAATTCTGGCGCCAATATCTTCTAAAATTGCTAAAGCACCGTGATAGCCGGGACTTTCAACTATTACCCAATCTCCCGGTTTAACGTAGTAACGAAAGATTAAAGATAAGCCTTGCGCGGAACCATTGGTAATAATTAAATTACCTGGTGAAACGGCTAATCCTTGCTGAACTAACATTTGGGCAATTTGTTCGCGCAAACGACATTGTCCGTGAGCTAAACCATAGTTAAAAAGTGTATCAGAGACTTGTTTCATTGCTCGTCGGGCGATACGCTGAAGGTCATCTAAATCTGATTTGATCGGTAAACCGCCGCTTAAGTCAATGATTTCTGCGGGATGACAAACTGCGCGGGTAGAAGCTTGATATTGAGCGATAAAGGAACTATTTCGCTGTTTAGCAACGATCGCGTCTTGTTTCGGTGCAAAATTTGATTCTCGTTTCGGTGAGGTGGCTGTTTCCGAGTTGACAAAATAACCTGCACCGGGACGTGCGTGAATTAAACCGTCAGCTTCCAAAACGCCGTAAGCTTCAATTACAGTCAGTTTATTGACTTGGGTACTATTCGCTAAAGAACGAATCGAAGGTAAACGATCGCCAGGTTTTAATGCTCCTGACTCGATTAAGCGATGCAGGCGATCGCGTATCTGCAAGTATACGGGTTTGGTCGCACAACGGTCTAGGGGAATTCTCACAATTTCGTCCTCCCTGGCACTAATTGCCAGTGTAGTCTTTCACTGGGCTAATTACCTAGTACAGTTTTGCTAATTTTTACTAGTACAGTTTCACTTTTCGGCAACTGTACTACTCAAACTGAGGAAATCTGTACCTTCTCAGTTATCTATTTCTCGGTCATAGTAAAAATAGTTCCATATTTTAGCGCGCAAAGACGCATTCCGTAAGGGTAGACGCAAAGAAAGAGGTGTAAGACGATGAGAAATGGCGCTATTCGAGCTACAGTTACGCCAAAAGATGTTAATTTGGGGTTTTTGTTCGAGAAAATTTGGCAAGTTGTTGCTAAAGATATTGTTTGGGAATACCTCCTCAATATTACGGTACGAAGTTCTGAGCCGCGAATTTACGAAAAGCGCGATCGCTACGGAAAGACTTATTGGCAAGTTTACGATCCAGTTACTAATTTCTGTTATTCTTTTGATTCGGAAAATGAAGTCCGAATTTGGTTAGAAAAACGTTACTACAGTAAGTAAAAATTAATTAGTTTACGATGAGATTATGCTGAAATTAGCTTACAAACTCAATTATCAAGAGCGCCGCAATTGCTTTAACTCCAAGTTAATCCAACTCGTCAAACAAGTTTGGCTTTTTAGCCTTTACTACGGCAAGTTTATTTCCACTCGTCCCGAACAAAGAAACAAGATTTAGATTCGAGTATCTTAACTATGTTAACCCGCGATTCCCAATCCAAACCAGGAAAATTTTTCTCTCGCTTTGACAACCTAAAAGCAGCAAAAAAGCCAAAAGATCGACCCCAAATTAAACTACAAGTTTGTGTAGTAACCAAACGAGAAATTTCTGAATTTCGCCGAGGTGAAAAACAAGTATTACAGCTCGGATAAAGTTCGTAGTGAGGGCTTTAGCCCTCATTGAATAAACTCCTAAATATATAGAATATAATCGCCAAAAAGATACAGATGTGCTAAACTAATTCTCAATTTAAATTTACTGAGCATAAACACAAACAAAAAGCCAAACAATGCAACGTAAAAATATTTCTAGCAATACACCTTGGGAAACAATTGTCGGTTACTCAAGAGCAGTGCGTATTGGTTCGACTATTCATGTTTCTGGTACTACTGCAACCGATAACGATGGGAAAATTATCGGTATTAACGATCCTTACGCGCAAACTATTCAAATTATCAAAAATATCGAGACTGCATTAATTAAAGCAGGTGCGAGTTTAAAAGATGTCGTGCGATCGCGTATTTATGTTACAAATATTGACGATTGGGAAAAAATTGGTCAAGCTCATGGTAAGTTTTTCGGTGAAATTCGTCCCGCAACGACGATGGTAGAAGTTAGTCGTTTGATTTCCCCAGAAATTTTAGTAGAGATAGAAGCCGAAGCAATTATTTCCGAGTAAAATACCGAGCATAGATAATGGGTTTAAAATTAGAGAAAGTTATTCCTTGGGGACGCTCTTTTACTGAATATGTCAGAATGTTTAACCTCACTTCTGACGAATTACAAGGTAAAATAATTGATTGTGCGGGAGGTCCAGCTAGCTTTAATGCAGAAATGAATAAAAAAGGATACAAAGTTATTTCCTGCGATCCAGTTTATCAGTTTTCTGCGGAAGAAATTGCTCAAAGAATTGCCGAAACTTATCCAGAGATAATTAGTCAGGTAGCAGCTAACCAAGATAATTATGTCTGGAAAGAAATTAACTCTCCTGATGAGTTAGGAAAAGTCAGAATGGCTGCAATGGAAAAATTTTTAGCTGATTTTCCCGCAGGAGTTGGTGAAGGACGTTATTTAACTAATGCTTTACCTAATTTACCTTTTGAAGAAGATAAATTCGATTTAGCTTTGTGCTCCCATTTTCTCTTTAGTTATTCTGCACAATTATCGCAAGAATTTCATTTAGAAGCGGTAAGAGAAATGTGTCTAGTTGCAAAAGAAGTGCGAATTTTTCCTCTTTTAAATTTATCGGGGGAAATATCTCCTCACCTTTACTATGTTCGAGAAATGTTAGCCAAACAAGGCTATACTTGTCAAATAAAACAGGTTGAATACGAATTCCAACAAGGAGGAAATCAACTTTTGGTTATTAAGTAAGGTGCGATTTGAACACACCTTTATCTAGATTTACATTTTGCCTTTTTCCATTACCTGTTTGAGATGTTCGCGAACTTCCTTAGCGGTAGAAATATCTTGCTCTTGAAGTTTCTTAAATAGTTCTACGCAAGGTTTTGAGTCTTTTGCTTGAGCATCTTGAATATAAGTATCGTAAGCTTTTATTGCTTCCGACTTATTGTGTAAAACGCTTAGTAAGTCGTATTCTAGATCGCTAACTGCTTGATTAGCCATTAATTTTTCCTCCGATATTTTCTGCAATCAATTACAGTGAATTCTCAGGAATTATTCATCTGTCTAAAAGTAGAAGTAGGCATTTTAAACTGTTGAAGCTAGTGACATCCTCCCCCACCATAATCAAAGATTTGGTGGGGGCTTCCAAGAATCACTTCTTGGGTTTCCTGGTTTTTCCCTGACGGGGTTGCGACACTTGCCTAGACTGAATTACTCCAGCCCCCGGTAGCTCGTCTGCACAGGCAGTTTCCTTTCCCATCTGTCCAACGGTACTAATTAACTTAATTCCTCTGTTTCTGATATTTTGACCTGCTGCCACATCCCGATCTGTTTTATATTTACAATGAGGACAATCGTGAATTCTCACACTCAGGTCTTTTTTGACTTCTTCCCCACATTCAGGACACTGCTGAGAAGTCCCTTTTGCGTCAACTGTACTAAAGAACTTTCCACGCTTCCAGCACACATACTTGACAATGCTTCTAAATTGTCCAAACGCAGCGTCGAGCATCTGTTTTCCAAACATTCCTTTAGCAGTAATGCGATAATCCAAGTCTTCCATAAAGACCATATCACCTGCATCACAAAGCGCATGAGCTTGTTTGTAATGAAAGTCTTTCCTCGTGTTGTCGATTTTGTGGTGAAGACGAGCAACTTGAAGACGTTGTTTCTCATAATTCTTAGACCGCTTCTTTTTCCTAGACAACCTACGTTGCAGCAATTTCAGCTTGCTTTGCAGTTGTTTAAAAAATTTAGGCGGCTTGACAAGAACACCGTCACTGGTTGCCAAAAACTTTTCCAACCCTACATCAACCCCGATGGGATGTCCATGAGGCATGGGGTCGGGAACACTGACATCGCACTGCAAAGAGATAGAGGCATACCATTTATCGGCTTTCCTCAAAATCCGTACCTGTTTAACCATAAATCCCGTAGGAATTGGTCTATGCAAATTGATGGGGATTGCTCCAATTTTGGGCAGTTTAACGTGCAAGTTGGTTACTGGATTTTCTTGAAATTGGGGGAATAGCAATGACTTGAATTGACCAAACTTTTTGAAGCGGGGAGCGCCAAATCCTCGTTTCTGGAAATATTCCCATCCCTTGTGCAACTGCTTAATAGTTTGCTGGAGAACTTGAGAAGGAACTTCGCTCAATCTGGGAAATTCTTTCTTAGCCTTGGGCAAATTATTAAGTTGCTGAATTTCGCTCTTGAACTTTAATTCGGGAGAGAGGATGTACTCTTTTTCCAAAGAGCATCTATCTACCAAGCACTTACCAAAAAAAATGGGTTTAAAGCCTCGCTGTTCTACGGCGACTTTGATTGAAAAGAAACTAGAAAGTTAGTACAATAGTTGATAGCAAGTAAAACTAAAATCTACGTGATTCTTCGCTCTAGTAGGTCGAAATCCCGGTAAGTAAGAAACAACGGTTAGATTGGCTCTAACGGCAGTATGACTAAACCACTGCAAGCTTTCTTCAGAGCGAGGAGCGTACTAAACTAGCTGAGTGATGGATGTTTGAAAGCATAAAACTCAAAAAAGTAAGCGCAATATATGCGGCTATATGTCAACATATTGAGCGTCTAGAGGCAACTTGACTGTGCCTGCAAGAGGAAAGAGAACTACTTGTGAATCCCCTCCCTTTAGCAACGCGGAGGGAGGGGAGTAGTCAAGACTGTTACACCAATCTTTTATCTGTCGAAGTGCATAATTGTATGCTCCTCGACAGATATCCATCCACTCAATGAGTTTCTGCTCTTGAGCGGCATCTGGATAGATTCGTATCGATGGGTAAGTGTCAGCATTCTATTATTGTACGGGATTTACTGGTAAGAAACGCACTACTAAATGTTTTGTTTAGGGACATCGAATCCCGTAAAATTAACCTGGGGGAGTCCATGTATCCCAACGCCAAATTAAAAATTATGGCGTGGGTCTTATAGCTCCCCCAAGCCGCTACAAAAAGATAAAAAACCAGCCTATGGTTGCGGCTGGTGTTTTGAGCTTGCTGTGTTGGGAGGAGAAGTCGATATTGAGACAGTGCAGTTCAATGGCAAATTTCGAGACCAAAAAACTGATTTATTGACTTTCTGTAATTAAATGTAACAAACTTTTGGAGATTGTGCAACATTTCTTTACAGATTGGCCATAGCAATACTCATGTACTATATAAAGTTTTGCTTCAGATTGAGAAAAAAGAGTAAAAATGAGTTACAGGAAGAGTTACAGGGATGTTAGCAGTTTCTGCCACTTTCTCTAGCATTGAGCCAAAAAAGTAGAGATACAATTGACTCTTTCCTCTGCCACGTTAGCAAAAAGTGAGTAATCAAGACATAGATTTAATTTCCTGTTATCTGAAAGGATGAGGGAAATGCTATAAAGTGGTTGGTCTAGTTCTGTTTCAATTTGGACATTACGAATTTCTCGAAACGCATACTCAGAAACTGTAGTATTCAATAAACCTCTTTCTTCAACAAATAAGGTTCTAATTGACTTGTCAAAACTCCATACCACTACTTTATTCAATTTTGACAAAGCGAAAAATACAGTAAAAATGATAAAAATCCAAGCAACTAAATGCGCTATCAAACGTTGGTCTGAGTCCACTATAGGTATCAGAAATGTTACTATTCCAATTATTAAGAATAAAACCGTAAATCCCCAGTTTAACAGTGGGTAATGGCGGAGTACAAGCTTTGTTTCTGTATTCAATAAAACTTTCATGAGCTTATTATTTTACAATGTGGAATAGGAGACTGCTGAGGCTGGAGACAAAGATTCTTTGAAATAGAAAATAATTTTAACTGATAACTGATAACTGTTCGCTGATAACTGGTAACTGGCTAAGGTGCTACAGTCCAAATCAGGTAAGCTGCCCAAACTGCTGCGACAACTGCTAAAATTGTGACCCAAATGGGATAACCTGTGCGGATGGTTTGATTATTTTTGGTAATTGTATCCACATCTACCCAAGGGGTACTACTGCGACGCAGCCAACCACAAACGGTTACTTGTTGGTTTACCCAGTCGGTAGGGTTTGGAAAGAAAGGTAAAATTCCGCCAAGAGGTCCGATTTTGCTGTAAAAATGCAATTTAATTAAGCCTGTAGGTGTTTCTAATACTAAGTCTTGTACAAGACGATTACTTAAACCTCGACGACCTAAAAGTTTACCTTGTAAGCGTACTCCTTGACTATCTGGAGGTAGAGAAGTTGTGTCTGCTAATAAGTCTTGTAAGCGAGGATCGGTGCGTGTGGGAGAAAGTTTGATGTCGGGAAAATAGCCGTTAATCCAAATAATAATACTGAGACTAAAGGCGGCTAAAATGCAAGCGTTGAGGAAAGCCCCGGCGTTGTGCAACCAAATTAATTGCCAAATGTTGAGCCAATCGGCGATAATACCAATTAACCAAAAGGTGATGCGTAAAACTATGCCGAAAAAGATACCTGCAAGGAAGGCACTTTGTAAGATTGGTAAGGCACGATAACTGTTTTTGATTTTCTCGAATTTAGCGGTATTATTAGGAGGTGGTGGGGCGATCGCGGGAAGGTTAAATTCGGGTTCGAGTTGCCAAAAGTATGCGTAGCGGCTGAGAAGATAAAGACGATCGCCTGTTAATGCGTGTGAGTTAGTCGTTTTTAACCAGTGACGGTAGGGGTTCGTACATTCCCAAGCGAGAACGGTTTCTAAGGGGGTATAGTGAGGTAAACTGCCGAGGTTGATTCCTTGACGGTAGCCGATGGGCATGACAAGATCGAAACCTTCGAGGAGAAAGCTGGTATAGCCGTATTTTTTGAGATCTTCAGCGATCGCGATCGCCATTTTCACGATTCCCCGACATACTCCATTAGGATTTCCCGTAGTTTCGGCAGCGAAGCGATCGCTATAATAATTTCGCCTTCGGGAAAACCACAATAACGGCAATCGCCACAGCCAATAAATGCCGTAAAATAAAGCTGCGATCGCCGCAAAGATACCTCTAACCAAGGAAATGACAAATTTGGGCAAATTGGGGTAACGATGGCTGAGAAGCTGCGGAAATCTGTCTCCGAGGATGGAAATTTGCCAGTAAATTGTATAAGGAATTTGAATTACTGACAGTACCACAGACATAAAAATAAAGTCTCTGTTGACGATATGGGCTAACTCGGAAGCATAGACAGTGGCAATTTCATCATCATCGAGACGATCTAATAATCCCTGACTGACAACAATTCTCGCAGTTCGAGGTAAGTTACCGTAACACATCGCTAGGGGAATGTCAGTGGGTAATATACCCAGTTTTGGTAGGGGAATCTTCCGCTTGCGACAGTATCTTGGTAACAGTTTCGCTGCTTCCGGACTCTTTGAGGCGAGTTCGGATAATTTGAAAGGCTGGAATTCGTGAAATAGCTGGAAATAGCCATCTAATAGCCAAGGACAAACTATTAACAAAATTACCAGGAAAATGAGTAATGCAGAGGTAGGATCGCGATAGAAAAGTTGAATTGGTTGCAAGTATGGCAAAGCTACCAACCAATCATTAATTAATTCCAAGGCTAGTTCGATTGTGGCACGAAAGACCCAAAAAAAGGCGATCGCCGTAACTGCTTGGACAAACCACAGCCGACGAATTTTCAGGCGTTTCATTGGTTTCCAGCGTTGCGCGCGTTCCTGATTTCGCCACTGACGACCCGCCCGAAACACAGTCGCACCAACGGATTCGGCTTGTTGAATTGGAACCGGAAGCCCAACTTTTTCTTCTATTTGAGCTTGTTGAGATTGAATCTGTTTTGTGTATTCAGCTTCATAACCAAGATTGGCGGCTGCTTCTGCATCTGGATAACGCCGTCGCAAATCAGCGAGAGTTTTCTCAGCCCATCGGTTATCGGGAGAAACTTCACTGAGTTGTTGACAAAACGCGATCGCCTCAGCAATTCTGCCGCTATTAGTATAAGCCACAATCAGCGCTTGTTGAGCGCGAGCAACAACAGCCGGATCGAGTTCCACCGCACAAACAGCTTGAAAATGCGCGATCGCCGTGTCATAATCTCCCTCATTGAGTGCTACTTCTCCCGCTTTGATCGAAGGATCGCCAATAGATGCCATAAACTTCTACCCCACTCTTACCGATCCTAAGATAACCTTTGTTGTCAGTTGAACGAAAAGGCGCGATCGCAGTTGATCTAGCAATACCAGTTATAGTTATGCCAATTTGCTTTAGCTGTACAACATGAAATTGTGTAGAGACGTTGCATTTTAGTCTCTACATAGAATCTAAGGAAAATAAACTACCTTACTCCGGTTGTATTCCCACACCCACAGGTGCAGTCGAATTCAACTTTAACTCCGGATGGTCTGTTTTCACCTGCTGCAAATTCCATTCATTCCGAAATAGCAAAACCGGACGACCCCAATTATCTTTCACTGTCATCGTATTAAACAATCTCCCGACTTTTTTCAAAGCCGACCAACCACCCTCGACCCAACGTGCCAAACTATAAGGTAAAGGTTCCAAGCGAGTTTCTGCACCATATTCACTTAAAAGGCGAAACTGCACGACTTCAAACTGTAATTGTCCCACAGCCGCAATAATTGGATCGCGCTTAAACTCATCAGTGTCGTACATGATTTGCACTGCACCTTCTTCGCGTAATTCTGTAATTCCCTTATGGAATTGTTTGAACTTAGAAGGATTGGGATTTTTCAAATAACCGAATAACTCTGGAGAAAAGCAAGGAATCCCTTCATATTCGAGTTTTTGACCGTTATAAATCGTATCCCCGATCGCAAAAACTCCCGGATTATTCAAACCAATCACATCGCCAGGATAAGCCACCTCAATTGATTCTCGCCCTTGAGCAAATAATTTTTGGGGTCTGGACAAACGTACTGTTTTCCCAGTACGGGCGTGACTAACCGTCATATCCTTTTCAAACTTACCAGTACAAACGCGAATAAACGCCACGCGATCGCGGTGTTTTGGGTCCATATTCGCTTGTAACTTAAAGACAAAACCGCTAAACTCCGGATAAGTTGGCGGCATTTCGCCCAAGGAAGAATTACGCGGTTCGGGTTTCTGGGCGTATTCGAGAAAAGCTTCCAGAAACAGTTTGACCCCAAAATTAGTCATCGCACTCCCAAAGAAAACCGGAGTCATCTTACCCTCATTTACCAAATCGAAATCCAACTCAGGACCAATCTCTTCGAGGATTTCCAACTCTTCTTTAAGTTGATAATAAAGGTCTTGTTCGAGAAGCTGTTCAATTTTGGGGTCGCCCAAATTAACAACCGTATCCTTAGCCGCCCGACTACCATGTGCTTGACGTTCAAAAAGGTGAATTTGATTCAAACGGCGATCGAAAACACCCTTAAAGCGATCGCCCATCCCAATCGGCCAATTCACCGCATAAGTTTGCAGTCCGAGTTCCTGCTCGATCTCATCCAGCAATTCTAACGGTTCCCGTCCCGGACGATCCAACTTATTCACAAAAGTAAAGATCGGCAAACTCCGCATTTGACAAACCTCAAACAACTTACGCGTTTGCGGTTCCAAACCTTTAGCAGCATCGATCAACATTACCGCATTATCCGCCGCCGCCAAAGTTCGATAAGTATCTTCACTAAAATCTTGGTGTCCCGGAGTATCCAGCAAATTAATTTGGAAACCTTGATAGTCAAACTGCAATACCGTCGAAGTAATCGAGATACCGCGCTGTTTTTCCATCTCCATCCAGTCAGAAGTCGCTTTACGCTGTTCTCGTCGCGCTTTCACCGCACCTGCTTGGTGAATTGCTCCCCCATAAAGTAAAAGTTTTTCAGTTAGCGTCGTCTTACCCGCGTCGGGGTGAGAAATAATCGCAAAATTCCGTCTTTGAGCAACGGCGTTTTCTAGTTCAGTTTGAGTGTCAATAATCATTACGAATGTTCTCGATCGGTAAATTCACGTAAGATACTTGGGATTTGCCCGTGCTTGTGACTAAATTGAAGGTACATCATCTTTGATTTTTACTCAATATAATAGAAGTTCCTAGCTGTATGGGTAACTGAGCGATCGCTGTTTTCTTGATTTCCTGATGTTATAACGGTGAAAGGCTTACCAACTTCAACAGGGTGCAGTCAATTTCATTTGTCTGTTACCAGCCTTTTTGTATATCTTGCTACCAAAATTTACTAATGCGGGTATTATTAGATCTTCTTTTCGCAACTACAAACTTTATGCCTCATGGTAGTTGCTACCTCTGGAAAACAAGTTTAGTGAGACTTCACGTTATTAGCGACGGGTTAATCGCCCTTTCTTATTTCTCTATTCCCTTAACTTTGCTTTATTTTATCATCAAGCGTCGCGATCTTCGTTTTCATAGCATTTTTATCCTCTTTGCTCTTTTTATTATCGCTTGCGGTAGCGGGCATCTCTTAGATATTTGGACAATTTGGTATCCAAATTATTGGCTATCAGGTTTTGTCAAAGCGATTATTGCCTTAATTTCTGTAGTTACTGCCTTGGAGTTAATCGTTTTACTCCCCCGAGCTTTGAAATTACCAAGTCCCGCCCAAATGCAGTCAACTAATGAGCGATTTAAAGCTGAAATTAGAGATAGAAAGCAAGTAGAAGAACAACTGAGAAAAGCCCTGCAAATACTCAGTTTCCATGTAGAAAATTCACCTCTTGTCGTCATTGAATGGGATAACAATTTTCAAGTAAAACGTTGGTCAAAACGAGCTACTGAAATCTTTGGTTGGCAGCCAGAAGAAATAATCGGCAAATATCCCACTGACTGGGATTTTATTGTTCCCGAAGATCTTGACCAGGTTGCTCTAATTATGAGTAAATTAGTTGACGGTAGTCAAAATAACAACCTTTGTCGCAACCGTAATTATACTAAAGATGGTAAAGTAATTTATTGCGAATGGTACAATTCCGGCTTGTTAGATGAATCAGGAAATTTAGTTTCTATTTTTTCTTTAGTCCTCGATATTACCGAAAAAGAGATTGCTGTTAGAGAAATAAAAAATCAAGAAGAAAGATTACGAGCAATCGTTGAAAATATGCCTGTAATGATGGATGCTTTTGATTCCGAAGGTAACATTATTGTTTGGAACCGAGAATGTGAAAAAGTAACCGGTTATTTAGCAGAAGAAATTATCGGTAATCCCGAAGCAATGAGCAAACTTTATCCCAATCCGGAATATCGGGCTTTGATGAAACAAAAATGGAGAGAACGGGGTAATAATTACCGCGATTGGCAATGGCAAATTACCTGTAAAGATGGCACAATAAAGACAATTGCTTGGTCGAATATTTCCGAGCAATTTGCTATTCCGGGTTGGCAATCTTGGGGGACGGGAATAGATATTACTGAGCGCGAGCAGACAAAAACATTACTCGAACAAGAAAAACAATCTTTGCGAGCAATTTTAAATAATGCTCCTATTTGGATTTGGCGGACAAACTTGCAGGGCAAAATGCAGTTTATTAACAAAACTTTTTGCGACAATGTAGGTATATCTGAATCTCAATTTTTGGCAGCTAATCATTATCAAGAAGTTTTGGGTGAAGCCGAATCTGCTAATTGTTTGAGATCGGATGCAGCTTGTTTAAAGCAAGATAAAATTCATATTTCTGAAGAGTGTTTACCCTTTGTTGATGGCAAAATGCACAACTTGGAGGTACTGAAAGCAAAAATTAAAGATAGTCAAGAAGAAATTACTGGTATAATTGGGTTAGCTGTTGATATTACTGACAGGAAAGAAGCCCAACGAAAATTAGAATTGTCGGAAGCACGTTATCGAGAAATTGCTGATAAAGAAAAGTTACTTAATTCGGTAATTAATCAAATTCGCCAGTCTCTCGACCTTAACTTTATCCTAGAAACAACTGTCAATCAAGCTTGGAGACTATTACGCTTAGATGCTTGTTTATTTATTTGGTACAGACAAGAAAAGGGACAATATGTTTGGGAAGTTGTTAACCAAGCTAAAAAGCGCCAACTTCCTCATTATTTAGGAAAATTTCCCATCCCGAAACTGGATTTTTGGAGAGAAGAAATCGAGGGACAGAAAATTATTGCGATCGAAAAAATATCAGCCTTAAAAAATCCAGAAATGCGCGAGTTATTTGAGTCTCAGGGCTACAAAAAAAATCTCTTGCTACCAATTTTAACTAGAGCGGGTAAAAGAGGTTTTATTGTCGGCATTTGTGTGAACGAACAACGAAATTGGCAAGAAAACGAGATCGAACTGTTAAAAGCATTAGCTACACCAGTAGCGATCGCGATCGACCAAGCTGAACTTTACCACGAAAGCTGCGAAAATGCTCGCCAAGCGGAAACAAAAGCAACAGAACTACAAAAAACTTTGCATAAATTGCAACGTACCCAAGCCCAGCTTATTCAAAGCGAAAAAATGTCTTCCCTCGGACAGATGGTAGCTGGAGTTGCTCACGAAATCAACAATCCAGTCAACTTTATCTACGGCAATATCGACCATGCTTTAGTATATTCTCAAGATTTACTGCATTTAGTGGAACTTTATACAAATTATTATCCTGAACCAGTCGCTGAAATAAAAAAAAGAACCGCCGAAATAGATTGTGATTTTATCAAAGAAGATTTACCCAAATTGCTAGAATCGATGCAAATGGGAGCAGATCGCATCCGGAAAATTGTACTTTCGTTGCGTAATTTTTCTCGATTAGATGAAGCAAAAATTAAAGCAGTTGATATTCACGAAGGTATTGATAACAGTCTACTAATTTTGCAAAATCGTCTGAAAAAAAGTTTAGGAAATAGTCAAATCGAAGTCAAAAAAGAATATGGGAACTTGCCGTTAGTAGAGTGTTATCCTGGAGAACTAAATCAAGTCTTTATGAATTTGCTCAGTAATGCGATTGATGCTTTAGAAGAAAAGTTTGCTTCTCATCAGGTATTAACCCCTGAGTCGCAACCATCAGATCTCACTTTATCTGTCGAACAACCAACTATTTCTCTTCGTACGGGAACTGACGATCGCTGGGCGATCGTCAGGATCGGCGATAATGGTAAAGGAATGAGTACAGAAGTGAGTTCTAAACTGTTCGATCCTTTCTTTACCACTAAACCCGTTGGGAAAGGGACGGGTTTAGGTTTATCAATTAGCTATCAAATTATTGTCGAACATCACGGTGGGGATCTTCAATGTATTTCCGAGCTAGGAAAAGGGGCTGAATTGATCGTCAAAATTCCTCTCAAACAGCAGACGCGGAAAAGCGCGTCTGTATAAATCTTAGCGTTGAGCGGACAATGCACCAGGTTGAACAGTAATAGTAACTAAATTGCGCGATCGCTGCACTTCTAACTCCAAATTACCGCCTACCTGAGTTCTACTCACGGCTTTTTGGACATCTTCGCCATCAGTGACTTTTTGACCATCAATTCTGACAATAATATCACCTGCACGCAGTCCTGCTCGGGCGGCGGGAGAATTAGCGACAACCCGGGCAATTAAAACTCCTTCGTCATCTGAGTTTACGCTAAAACCAGCATTAGGATTGCGGTTAATTTGTTCTTTAATTTCTGGGGTCAAACTGACCATTTCAATGCCGAGGTAAGGATGTTCGACTTTACCTGTAGCAATCAATTGTCCCGCAATATCTTGGGCGGCATTGATGGGAATCGCAAAACCTAATCCTTGCGCTCCCCCGATAATAGCAGTATTCATCCCAATTACTTCACCTCTAGCATTTAGTAAAGGTCCGCCAGAGTTACCAGGGTTAATCGCTGCATCAGTTTGGATAAACTCAACTCGCTTGTCAGGAACGCCAACTTGGGAACTAGAGCGACCAGTAGCGCTGATAATACCAGTAGTAACAGTATTATCTAAACCGAGAGGATTGCCGATCGCGATCGCCCATTCTCCCGGTTCGAGTCTTTCTGAGTTACCTAGGGAAACTGTCGGGAGATCCTCAGCTTCAATTTTTACCACAGCTACATCGGTGACAGGATCGGTGCCAATTACGTTTCCGGCAAATGTGCGACCATCTTTTAGCACTACTTCTACTGTATCAGCGCCCTCAACAACGTGAGCATTGGTGAGAATGTTACCCTCACTGTCGAGAATGAAACCGCTACCCGTACCTCTTTCTACTCTTTCTCGAGGAATATCAGGTATTTGGGAACCGAAAAAGCGACGGAAAAACGGATCGTTAAAAGCCTCGGGAATTTGAGTAGTAACAGTCTTAGAAGCATTAATTCTCACTACCGCCGGTCCCACTTCTCTCACTACTCTCGCGACAAAATTTGGGTCTTCGGTAATTGGTATTGCCGCGAACGTAGTTCTCGAATCTGCGGGTAATGCTTGGGCGGGAGGTGCGGTCATATTTGCTAGATTACGCGAGGCGAAGTAGCTAGCGGAAGTACCGACACCCGTACCAACTAATAATAACGAGGCATAAGTAAGGGCTTTTTTCAATAAATGTGGTTTGTTCTGATTTTGTTTGTCTAATACCATTTTTCACCAACCATCCAGGTAAAATCTACTTTTGATTATTAGTTTAGGGATCGTCTGTGAAATCTTTGTGTCAAGAGTTTGACAATGTTTTGACACTGGTAAACTGGCGTGCAAAAGCCGATCTAAGTTATTCGGAAAACCGAATCTATTTTAAGACAAAATTGGCTCAGGCTGTCTTTGTTTGTTGTCTGGGGGCTTAAAAGTGTTTGGCTTGATGAGTGAGAGGATCGAATTGAAAGCGTTTGGAAGCAAAGGTTTCCCCGTAGATGTTAAAAGTGACTGTGGGTGTGTCTCCCATTGCTTCCACTGCATGAATTGCTTCAGTGGTAAAACTAATTATATCTCCCGGTTCGAGGATTTGCGCGCCTACTTGAGTAATTTTATCTTGGTGTGTGGCAGTTGGCGATCGCTGCCAAAAAATGTTCTTTTGTTTTCCTTGTAACATCGCGACGACTCCCCATGTGCCATGATTGTGAATCGGCGAGATTGTTCCTGGTAAGATTGTTTCTGTCTGCACTGTCAGGGGAAATCCTAGTTCGTCATACAGCATTAACCAGGAAACGCCTGTTTTTTCGCTAGGTTCGGGAATTTGGGTTTTAATCCAGTAGTTATTCATCACTAGCGATCGCACTAATTTTCGCAATTCTGGTAAGAAATCTTCTTCTTTTGTTCCCTTTACTTCGGCTTCGTTAACCACATCTTCTACTTCTGTTAAAAATCGATACAATCGATACTCGTTTCTTAACAAATCCCATTCTCTCACTGTTTCACAAGCCAGACACTTGCCATCTTCTTTCACTAACCAATCTTTACTTTTCATGTTACTTCTTGCTCATTTTTTTTGAGCCTAAGCTTAATTTATCTGCTTAACTGTTACTTTTTTTACAACTTAAATTTCTCATTTAAGTTATATAGACAAATTGATTTATCTTCTTTAAAAGATTATAAAATTTTTCTTCTTTAGTTGATTTAGAGATTTTAATTTAATCAAGTTTGTCTAACCACTATTCAACCATGAATCAACAACGCCAAGATTTATATCTCAATTTGATCGAAGAATTACTCAGATGTCCTAATGGTCAAGAACCAGAAGTTTTAGACAATCATCAAGATTTACTCGATGCTGAGTTAATAAAAATGATGATGCAAGTAGCGACAATGTTAGCACACGAAAACAATCAAGATGCTGCTAAGTTTTTAATTCATGTTGCTCGTCAATTAGCAAAAAACTTAGGTTTATATCCTCAATTAGAAAATTCTACGCCTGTCAATAGTTAAACAGAGAAAAAGAGCAAAAATAAGCTGATTTGGCTGAGAAAGATCTAATTTAGAGAGGAATTTGAATCACAAATTCAGTTCCCTGTCCAACTTGGGAATTACAGCGTAAAATACCCCCATGACGTTCAGTGACAATTTGATAGGAAATTGCTAACCCCAACCCAGTTCCTTTTCCTACAGCTTTAGTAGTGTAAAAAGGATCGAAAATTTTCACCATTGCCTCGGGTTTAATGCCAATACCATTATCAGCGATCGCGATTCTAACTGAATGTTCAATTGGTAGAGTTTGAGTAGTAATTGTGATGGTACTAGGATTGGCTTTGATTTCATCGGCTGTACGCTGTTTATCTCGCTCATCTAAAGCATCAATAGCATTAGTAAGCAAATTCATAAACACTTGATTTAATTGACCTGCATAGCATTCTACTAAAGGTAATTCGCCATATTCTTTGACGATAATAATTTCGGGATGGTCGGGTTTTGCCTTCAAACGATTTTGTAAAATCATTAAGGTACTGTCGATATTTTCGTGCAAATCGACGGCTTTCTTTTCCGCTTCGTCGAGACGGGAGAAAGTACGCAAAGATTTGACAATTTCTTTGATTCTCATCGCGCCGAATTTCATCGAATTTAATAATTTGGGTAAGTCTTCAGTAAGAAAATCTAAGTCGATATCTTCAATGAGAGCGGCAATTTCTGGAATCGGTTGCGGATAAGCATTTCTAAACGCTGCTACCAATTCTAAAAGTTCGTCAGTGTATTGGTGAGCGTGAACTAAATTACCGTAAATAAAGTTAACTGGGTTATTAATTTCGTGGGCGACTCCGGCAACCATTTGTCCGAGGGAAGACATTTTTTCCGCTTGAATAAGTTGAGTTTGAGTTTGTTGTAATTGGCGCAAAGTTTGTCGAAGTTCGCGACTTTTGAGGAGTGCTTGGCGGGCAGATTCGCGAGAAGATTGATATAGTTCAGCTTGGTTAATCGCGATCGCCAACTGAGAACAAGCCGCTTGTAATAGTTCTACCTCAAAATCTTGCCAGTGACGCGGTGCGCTAGTTTGGGCGCAGCAAACTACACCAACATCGGCTTTGTTTGTCCGCAAAGGTAGTGATAAAATTGCTTGATATCCTAATTGAGTAACTTGCCGAATCTTCGGATCGCTAGCTTCAGCTAAGTTATCAAAGCTGACTACTTCTAAATTGAGAGCTTTTTCAGAGAGAGGATCGTTTTCTTCAACTGAGTAAGAACCGAGAAAACTAGGTAATTCGGGCAATTTAGCTTCTTTCACACAGTCCCAAGTACCATTAGTTCGATACCAGAAAAACTGACAGCGATCGACGTTCAATAGTTGGCGAATTTCTGCTACAGTAGTTTCTAAAATTTTATTCAGGTCGAGAGAATTGCGAATTTGGCTAGCAAGACGATTTAATAAAGCTTCTCTGTCAGCAAGAGTACGATATTTAGCTTCGCTGCGTCGTAACTTGCTTTCTGCAAGTTGGCGATCGGTGACATCGACACCAATACCCCAAATTGCCCAACCGGGAATCGGAAATTCCTGAGAAATATTTGACCAAGCGATCGTTTTAAGAGTGCCATCTTTAGAAGTAATATTTAACTCCCAGTTGCGATAGTTATTACCTAAATTTCCCCATTCCCCGGTGATTAAAGAGCGATAATTATGGTCAGGATACAGAAAATCGATCGCTACGGGATTGCCAATCACTTCCTCCGCACTATAACCCGTTACCCGTTCGCATTCGCGGTTCCAGACGATAATATTGCCATTTTCATCAAAAGCATCCATCATCACAGGCATATTTTGAATAACGGTTCGCAAGCGTTCTTCGCTTTCGCGGAGTGCTTGTTCGGCTTGCTTTCTTTCGGTAATATCCGACCAGTGACCGATAATTTCTAAAGGATTTCCTTGCTCGTCGCAAATTAACTTAATTTCGTCGTGTACCCAGTGATATGTACCATCTGCGTGTAAAAAGCGATATTCCTGGGTATGGTTTCCGACGACAAATAAATCGGATAAACTGCTAAAAATATGAGGAGCATCATCTGGATGAATGTGATTTGCCCAAAAACTAGAATCGCGCAAAAATTCGGCTGGTGGATAGCTCATAACGCTAGTGGAATTCTCGCTGATAAAAGTTGGGGCGAAATCTCCTTCAATTTGACAGCTATAAATCACACCGGGACTGTTAGAAAGGAGATATTGCAATCGCTCTTGCAGTCGTTTCAATTCCAGTTCTGCTCGTTTGCGATCGCTGATGTTCGTCGTTGTCCCAATAATACAATCGGTTTTGCCTTCGCGATCGCGTAAGGAGTTGTAGCTGGTAATCCACCAAGTTTCTTCACCATCGATCGGCAGACATTCTTCGTAAACTACGGCTGTGTTACTCTGAGTGCAGCTAATCATTCTCTGTCGCACGACGATTCCTGTGGCTAAACCGAATAATTCTTCTGGAGTTTTACCTCTACCTTCCGATGCTTTAATACCAGAGGTGCGTTCGCAGGCTGGGTTCCAGTCAACATAGCGAAAGTCACCATCTTCGGTAACTTTAACCACGAAAATCGCTTGTTCCACACCTTCATAGATACTGCGTAAAAATTGTTCTTTTTCTTTTAAGATATTGTCGGCAATTTTGCGATCGCTAATGTCGCGAGTAATTGTTCCTAAAGCAAGAGGCTCCCCACTTTCCGAATCTTTAACTAAAAAGATGTTAAAATCCACTGGAATCGTGGCGCCAGTGAGAAAATGTTGGAAACGAAACTCGTTTTGCCAAAAACCCCCTTCAAACACGGTAGGCAAAATTTCGTTTTCCATGATTTCCCGATCTGCGGGTAAAAAGAAGTCTAGTATGTGCTTAGTTTTACCTTCCTCTAAGTCGTTCAACCCGACTAACTCCAAACCTTTCGCATTAATAAATAATGGTGTTCCTTCCCAAGAAGCCATACCGACAAAATCGCTGCTATTTTCGATCAGAGCAATCAATCTTTGTCGTTCTTGTTCGGCAGCTTTCCGGGCGCTAATATCTTTGAGTGTTCCTACCACCCGCAAGGGCTGATTATTTTCGTCCCATTCAACAACTTTTCCTTGGGAAGCCACCCACAGCCATTTGCCCGATTTATGTTGGGTTCGATATTCTACTGCGTAGGGAAATGAATTATCTTCTAAGTGCTGAGAAAAAGCTTTCAGAACCCGATCGCGATCGCTAGGATGAATCGAACTTTGCCAAACACTAAAATTCATTTTCAGTTCTGTTTCTTCGTAACCTAGTAGCGAAGAATATTGACGATTAATGAAACTTTCTTGGGTAGTTATGTTCAAGTCCCAAAGTCCCAAATTTGTTGCTTCTAAAGCTAAATTTAAACGTTCTTCACTTTTGCATAGGGCAATTTCTGCTTGTTTGCGATCGGTAATAATTTCCGTTAACATCACGATTCCGCCCACTTCGCCGACGCTGTTATACCAAGGGCGAACTTCCCAACATATCCAATCTACACTACCATCAGCACGTACTAAGGTGTCTTCTTCACAACGTTCAACCATACCAGCTAAACAACGTTGATGAATTTCTTTGTCGCGAGTGTCAATTTCGGGAAAGATATCGTAGTGAGAAACGCCAATAATTTCGCGATCTAGGAGATCGTAAGTTTCTAACCAACTGTTACTAACTACTAAATAACGCATTTGACAGTCAAATAGGGCGATCGCTGCGGCAGAATGTGCGATCGGGAACCGCAGTTGTGTTTCTTTTTCCGATAAGGATAAGTAATCTGTAGAGATCGTTACCGAAGAATCGTTAGTTTTGGCAATTTTTTCCCCTATCACTATTAGTGAAATTGGTTGTCCTTTGTCATCCTGCAACAGCGAGAATGTGAATAAAATTCGCCCTTGCAAACAGCACATTTGCACTGCATAACTCTCAATATAGCCTTCTTTTAATTGCCTTAGTTGTTCTCTGTCAAAATTGCACTCTTGGGGAGTGATAATTTCCTCAAAGCTACGCTCGAGTAATTCTTCATGGCTATAACCTACTAATTGACTAAACTTGTTGTTAATCCGGATAAATTGACCTTCTAAGCTCAAATGAGCCATTCCTACAGCAGGTTGCTCAAAAGTGGCGCGGAATAATTCCCGTGTTTCTTGTAATGCCTTTTCTAAGCGCTGGCATTTTGCTTTAAGGGTGGTTATTTGAGAAGTTACCATGAAAGATATATCCAAGCAATAACTTGAGTTTGATGAGTTTTGCTATTTTCTTTCTTTTAGTATAGTGTTCTTTTCTTCACTCACCTAGTCAAACCCGTAATTCTACTGAGTTTTTTCTTTTTATTCTTCAGTAATATGCAATTTTTTGGTTATTTTTTCGTTAAATTTCCGTTTAATTATCGATTATATATTTATCTCTTATTTTCCAGTAAGATTGTTTAAGTTGGTGACGCGATCGCGGGATAGTAGTCCGAATAAGTTTGAACTGAAGTAGGGGTGTAGCCCTTGATTCCATTAGCTACCACACCTAGCAAATTACTCTGAGACATTTGTAGCCCTGACCAAACTTCCTTAAATACTGATTTATCAGTTCTGTCCAATCCTACTACCATCACGATCCCATCAGTATACTTAGCCAGCAGACGCGCATCTACTAAACCTAGCAAAGGTGGCGTATCAAAAATTACTAAATCAAACTTTTCTTGCCAATATTGAATTAATTTTTGCATCTTTCGAGCAGCCAGTAAACGAGTAGGATCTGGTGGGATTTTACCAGCAGTTAAAATATAAAAATTATCTTCCCAAGCAGTTTGTTGAATAACATCTTGTGCCGAAATATCTTGAGCAATTACCTGAGAAAGACCCCAAACATTAGATATTTCTGCCATTATATGTACTTGAGGGCGGCGCAGATCGGCATCTACTAATAATACTTTTTGTCCCATTGCGGCTGCCGCCTGTGCTAAATTAAAACTAATCGTCGATTTACCTTCCATTGGCACTGACGAACTCACAACTAAAGAATGAATTTTGGCATCGCTACTGAGAAATTGAATATTAGTGTTTAAAGAACGAAATGCTTCTGAAAAAGCCGATACTTGATAGCGTCCCCGAGAAGAATTTTTTTCGCTGGTTCCTGGCGATTCTTCTATTTTTTTTTGAAAAGGAATTGTTCCTAAAATTGGTAAATTAGTAGTCTTGTGTAATTCTTCTGGTGAGTGAAAAACACGATCGAGTTTTTCGGCTACTAAAGCTGCACCTCCACCCGCAAGTAAACCAGCGATCGCTGCAATCAACAAACTACGACTTTTTGAGGGAGAAACATTTTTTTGTGGTGATTTTACTTCGTCTAGTAATTGCCAAGGTAACGCTTCTTGTGCTTGTTGAATGCGTAAATTTTCCCGTAATAACAAAAAGCGTTGTAAATTCTCAGCTTTGAGTTTTAAGTTTCTTTGCAAATCGGTATGTTTTCGGTCTAATTCTGCTAGCTTATCTAGAGAATTTCGCAACTCTAATTCTGTCTTCGCCAAATTTTCTTCTCTGACTTTAAGCAACAAAATTTTATTATTTGTTTCTACCAAACTTTGAGTAAGTTGTAACCGCAGGGGATTAGGAGAAGCCGCTAAAAATTGGACTTCACTGTCAACATTATCGCTTCCTAAAACCGCTCTGGCTTCCGCCGCCAGCAAAGGTAATAAATTTTGCTTTTGTTCTTGCAATTTTTGGATAAGCGGGCTGATTTCGGTAAATCTTGCTGATTCCAAGGCAATTTGTTGCTCGATCTGCTGCAAGCGATCGAGTAATTCTTGATAGCGAGGAGCCGCACTTAAAGCCGAAATTGTAACTGCTTGGTCTAAATCTAATTCTAATTGCGCTTGCAAATTTGTCGCCAAAGATTCCATTTCAGCTAATTGGGTTTGATTTTCTTCTTTGGCTACCGCGAGATTATTTAAAGTGCTAGATAATGTTTGTGCTTGAGCGCTAGGTTCGATAAAATTATTTTCCTGACGGAATTTTTGCAGTTCGGCTTGCAGTTGGTTAACTTCTTCTTGCAACTTCGGCAATTGAACATTGACAAATTCTAACCCTTGCTGGAGACTTCCTTGTTGTTTTTGCCAAGAGTAAGCAATATAACCTTCAGCAACCTGTTCTAAAACAAATTTAATTTTTTCTGGGTCAGAATTCTGATAACTAATCTCTAAAATTTTGGTATTATTGACCTGACTAATTTTTAAATTTTGTGCTAGAGAATTGTAGTTTATTTCGGGATATTTTTGTTTAATTGCCTCAGAAATAGGCGACAGAACCTGATTACTCCAAAGGACTTGGATTTGCGTAGCATAATCGAGTCTTGAAGCTGACAAAGGCTGATTTTCGGCAACAATATTAGTAGTCGGATCTGTAGTAACTGGTTCGACTAATAGCCGAAATTTCCCTGCATAAACTTGTTCTCGATCTAAGTTTCTCACTGCCACCCCAGAACCGACAAGTAAGCTAGTACCTAGAATCAACCAGCGACGACGACGAGCAACAGTTAATAATTGACGAAGATCGAATGACTCCTCAGTATTTCCTTGCCAAGTTAAAGGTTGATATTGAGGTAGTGGCTGATAATTAGAAAAGTTAGGTATTAGGGGCGCAGGATTTCCAGAAGCAACCATAGTTGATTATTGGTTAAAGTTTTTAGTGTTCCCAGGAGTACAAACGTTGACACTAGTATTGATTGGACAAGGGCGAGATTTGTAGCAATCTTTTCTTTCTGCTAAAGCATAATTCCCGACTCGGTGGGAAGCCTCCAAACAAAATTCAGATACCTGTTCTTGACTCGAGCTTAGTTTGAGTTTGAATTGATAGGTTAGATTGAGCATTTCTGAGAAGTCATGCCAGGCTTTTCTCAGAGTCTATCACGAGAATTTCAGAAGACGCCACTACCCAGGCGATCGCACTACATCCCACAACTAAAATTTATAATTTTCACTTCTTCTATCTTTACTAATTTGGAACAGGAGAGTTATTCTGGCAGTCAGTCCGATGGGATATGGCTTATAGACTAGGGGCGAATGATAAATTTTTACTTAAGATTGGGAAAAAGTTTCACGCTATTACTGTTGTTATTGGGTGTTTGGCGTAATAATCTAGCGATCGCTGCATCGACACCTAGGGTAAGCGTTGCTGAAGCTACAATCGCCACAGATCTAGAAGCTAAAGTCTGTCCGAGGGATTTGGCTAGAGAAATTGAAGCAATTATCAATCGCTCGGAATGGCAGCGATCGCGTTGGGGTCTCCTGGTACAATCTCAAGTTGGATCTCGCGTTCTCTATGCCCTCAATGCCCAAAATTACTTTATTCCTGCTTCTAATGTCAAATTACTAACAACTGCTGCCGCGCTTCGTTATTTAGGTGCAGATTTTCGCATTCGTACCCCTGTCTATGCTACTGGGACAATTCCTCATTTGACTAGTTTACGTCTCGTAGGCAAGGGCGATCCCACACTCACTACCTCAATTTTACAAGAACTGGCAAAACAACTGAAAAATCAAGGCGTACGACAAATCGAACAACTGATCGTCGAAGATGGTTATTTCACTTCACCTGCGATTTTACCTAGTTGGGAATGGGAGGATGTCAATTTTTATTATGGAACGGCGGTTAATAGCTTAATTCTCAATGAAAATGCCGTTACTTTAACTTTACTACCTCAAGAACAAGGTCAACCAGTACAGCTTGATTGGTCAGACGATCTCGCTGCGACACAATGGCTGGTAGAAAATCAAGCTTTGACAGCCACTCCGGGAACTCCCTACACAGTAGAAATCAATGGGGTTCTCGGTAAACCTGTCCTGCAAATTAAAGGAGAGTTAGCGGCTGATGCCGAACCCGATCCTTGGGGTTTAGCGATCGCCGATCCCGCTAATTATTTTTTGGAGACTTGGCGCACTCTTCTCGAAGCTGAGGGTATTATGGTGAAGCGAGGACTGGTAACTACTACCCCAGAACTGACTAACTCAGTAACTCCGATGGCAGTCATTACCTCTCCACCCCTAGCAGAATTATTACAAAAAACGAATCAACCCAGCAATAATCTTTATGCTGATGCTATCTTAAAAACCCTTGGGGCAACTTCTGGTGTGAGTAGTTTAATTGTTCTCAAACAAACATTAACTCGCTTGGGAGTTAACCCAGAAAGTTATCTCTTAATCGATGGTTCGGGATTATCTCGTCATAACTTAGTCAGTCCCGAAGCAGTGGTACAAACGTTAAAATTAATTAGCAAAACTAAAGATGCAGAAATTTATCGCAAATCTTTACCCGTTGCTGGCGTTAGCGGAACCCTAAAGCGGCGCTTTCTCAACACCGTCTTAGCAGGCGATTTACAAGCCAAAACTGGCACAATGACTGGCATTTCTACTCTTTCCGGATATTTAGACATTCCTGACTATCGTCCGCTCGTTTTTAGCATTATGATTAACCAGTCCGATCGGTCTGTAACCGCGCAGCGTCAAGCGATTGACGAAATTGTTTTACTGCTGAGGAAACTACGTTCTTGTTAAGATTGTTATCCCAAATTTATTTGTTAGATCCAGCCGATTTTTTATTTTCTCTATCCAAAGATAGATTGTTGAAAGCTCCAAATATCTTTCTGCAAGTGGAGACGAAAATCATTTTCAAGGATTAAAAAAGAAGTGAGTCAATTCATATTTAATTGATTTACCGAGAAAATCCTTAAATCTCTTGGTAAAGAAAAATATTCAGCAAAATTTTACTAAGTATCGATACGATAACCGGAAATTTGTCTGAGTCAATTGTAGATAGAAATACGGACTGTGCTGAAAAAATTTCGGTGTTAGTATGAAAATCATTTAAAGTAGCGATCGCGATCGCGGTTTTCCGAAATGGAAGTAAGATAATTGTATTGTAACAGATGGTAAAGACCATCAACTGCCCACTTGAAGAGATCAAATCTGATGAAACTAAAATCGACCTTAATTTGTGCAGGTTTAGTCGCTGGAAGTGCGATCGCCTTTGGAAATGCTGACGCACAAGCTTTTAGCTTTAACAACGGTACAGATTTGGGAAGCTGTAGTGCGATCCCGATTGAAAATGTCGGCACAAAAACACCTACCAGCACAATTTCTACCTGTACTACCGACGACGGCTTCACCTTGACAGCAAATACTGGTGGTGTCTTAACTGGTAAAACAGTTAATGGGGTTACTGGTGTCGGTATTTATCGAGACGAAAGCAGCGCTAACCAAGGTTCCCAACAAGAAATTGACTTTGGCGAAGAACTGTTATTAACTTTGGATGAAGAAACCGCACTCAGTTCTCTTGATATCGCTTTCTTGTATGAAAAACGTGCTGTTCGCGATCTGATCGACGAAGTTGCGCTAATTACAGCGAATGGGATTACCGGAACCTTAGAAGTAATCGACGCTTTCACGGCGATCTGGAATTGGGATGGTCTCACTCAAACAGTAAACGCGAAAAGCCCTGCTAACAGCAAAGGTGGTGCGTTGTGGAAGATTACCAATCCCTTCGGAGATATTAAGATTTCTAGCGTTTCCTTGACATCTCCCCAAGAAGCCGGAGAAAGCTACCGTTATAGCGATTATGCGATCGCTGGAGCAGAAAAAGTTCCCGAACCTGCTACTGTTGCTGGTTTAGCTTTAGTCGCAGGCGCTTTAGCCGTTTCTCGCCGTCGTAAAAGCAACGAAGAATCATCATAAGCGAGTGATGCTCGTTTTACTTTTAATAACCGAAGGGTGGAAAGCATTTATACTTTTCACCCTTTTTTGCTTTTTAGTTGCTTTGTACCACTTTTCGGTTAAACTAGGGATAAATTCGTACTTTTTGTGCTTGTCTAATCATGTTTATCTTAACGTCCGGAGAAGACCTTCACTTTTAGTGACGGGATGAATCCGGACAATCTTGGTTTTGAACGTATATTTTAAGTTGTTCAATAGTAACACCACCACAACTGGCGACAAAATAAGAACCACCTCCAGAGGATACGTTTTCTATAAATTTCAGATAGTTCCGGTTCAAATTCACGCCACAGTGTCTTAGATGCTGTGGCTTTAAGATTAGCGACAAGATTGCTCAATAATTTGTGAGGAGGATAACTAAGCAGCAAGTGAACATGGTCAGACTCCCCATTAAATTCAATAAGATTAGAGTCCCATTTTTTAGCGACAGAGCTAAACACCTCGTTCAATCTGTGCCTCATAGCTTCACTAAGTACGTTGCGTCGGTATTTTGTCACAAAAACTAGGTGTACAGTGAGGTTATATACGGCTCTACGACTACTATTATAGTTAGTTTTTTTGTAGTTGACATCTGTACGGTTAAATAACTATAATTAGTCTAGCACTATTTAAAAGGTCGATAAATGTTAGTGTACTAGTTTAAGCTCAAAGGTTCCAAACATCAGTTTTCAGCAATAGACGAAGCAATACGAATAGGACAATTCATCCGCAACAAATGCTTAAGATACTGGATAGATGCTCCAAAAGAAGAGAAAGTAAATCGATTTTCTCTAAACAAGTATTGCCGAGTTTTAGCTGACAACCCAACATATCCCTTTGTTGCTAAGTTAAACTCAATGGCTCGACAGTCTATGGCTGAGAGAGCTTGGGCTAGTATCAGTAGATTTTTTGAAAACTGCAAGCAGAAAGTTCCCGGTAAAAAAGGATTTCCAAGATTCAAGAAGTTCTCTCGTTCAGTTGAGTATAAGACGAGTGGTTGGAAGATTTCTGAAGACAAAAAGACTATTACTATTACC
>NZ_JAAHBQ010000036.1 GCF_020144665.1 Oscillatoria salina IIICB1
GCTCGAGACACAATGTACTACATTTTGTTGTGCAGAATGTGGGTTGAAAAATCTGTGAGAATTGATAAGCTGGTTTTAGTCTTTATTCCTCATTCCTCGCTAGTTTGTTGATGACTAAAGTCCTCACTACGAACTTTCTAGTTTGTTGAGCACTAAAGTCCTCACTACGAACTTTCTAGTTTGTTGAGCACTAAAGTCCTCACTACGAATTTGCTAGTTTGTTGATGACTAAAGTCCTCACTACGAACTTTCTAGTTTGTTGATGACTAAAGTCCTCACTACGAATTTGCTAGTTTGTTGATGACTAAAGTCCTCACTACGAACTTTCTAGTTTGTTGAGCACTAAAGTCCTCACTACGAACTTTCTANAGTTTGTTGAGCACTAAAGTCCTCACTACGAATTTGCTAGTTTGTTGAGCACTAAAGTCCTCACTACGAACTCGCTAGTTTGTTGAGCACTAAAGTCCTCACTACGAATTTGATTTTAACTACGAGTTGCTTCTAAAATACGCGAGAAGTAAAAGCGAGTGCTAGTCATTCCTTGACGTTGAATAGAAAAGCCGTTATCTTGCAGAATTTTGAGAATATTTGCTTCACGATGTTGATAAGCGCGAGTCGTTTTAGAAGGTCCGGGAAAAAATTCGCCGATTTTTTTGAGTATAGTTAAAGCAAAAGTTTTCGGTGCGAAACTAAGTATTAAACGAGATTCTGCCATACTTGCTAAATGAGAAATCATTTCGGCGGCTTTGTCTTCGGGATAGTGAATTAAAACATCCAAACAAATAACTGTATGGTAGTTACCGCTAAGAGATTCTAAATCTTGTACTGCAAAGGTAAGATTACTGGTATTTTCTAACTTTTCGGCGGCTTTTTCTTTGGCTTCACCAACCATTTTCTCGGAAATGTCGCTAGCGAAAACTTTTGCACCAGCTTCAGCGAGGGGAATGCTGAGACTACCTACACCACAACCTGCGTCACAGATGGAAATTTCCGCTAGGTTTTCGTCTTCTTTGAGCCAGATTACCACAGTGTCAATAGTTTGTTGGTGTCCGATGCGAATGTCTTGTTGAACTTTGTTAACTTCGCCGTTACCATAGATTCTACGCCAGCGATCGAATCCGGTGGCGTTGAAGTATTCTTTAACTAAGGTTTTATCGTCGGTTGCGTTCATAAATTTCGATCTGTAATTTCTAATTTGGCTTATTAGTAACTCGATTGCTTATTATCGCTTGTTTTGTTGATTGTCTCGCATTTAGATCAGTTACCAGTTATCAGTGAACAGTTATCAGTGACCAGTTAACAGTTTATCGTCCTTGTTTCCCAGTCCCCAATCCCCAGTCCCCAATCCCCAGTCACTAATCCCTACAAACGTTCCCAAGTTAGTTTGGAGCTTGTTTGGTTAAAATGCCAGCGTAGCAGTGTGGCTGGTTTTCGGGGGCTGATTCCGGTTAAACCGATCGCGTTTCGAGGTGATTCGGTTGCGATCGCGATCGCTTCTCTGATTCCACAAATTCCCCACTCGACTAAGTTGGTTACTCCGACTAACAAGGGTAAGGTTGTTCCTGCTAAGGTACCATCTTCTAGTCTCGCTGTGCCGTTTTTGACTGTGATTTCGCGGTTATCCCACGGATACACTCCCTCTGGTAATCCTATCGGTGCGAGGGCATCGCTGACTAGAAAAAGCCTTTGTTCGTAGTTTGCTGCTTGTAGTAAAATTTGCAGCATGGTGGGGCAAATGTGCTGTCCGTCGGCGATGAAACCACATTTAACTTGGGGATTTACTAAAGCCGCACCGAGCAATCCTGGTTGGCGATGGTGTAAACTGGGCATGGCGTTGAAGGCGTGAGTTACCATCGTTGCGCCTTGCTGAAAGGCTTGCTGGGCTTGAGTTTCGCTGGCGAGAGAATGACCTAAACTTACGGTAATCCCTAAAGATTTTAAGTAGGAAATTACTTTTCCTGTGGGTTCTAATTCTGGCGCGAGGGTGATTACTTTGACAATTTCAGCGTAATCTCCGAGAATTCGCTTGACATTTTCTTGATTTAATGGTAATAAATACTCGGCTGGATGTGCGCCGCGTTTTTCTGAGTTGAGAAAAGGTCCTTCGAGGTGTACTCCGAGGATTTGGGCGTATTCTGGGGATGTCTTGCTGGTAAACTCGCTAATGATGGAGAGCGATCGCTGGATCTTGGCGACAGATGTGGTAACTATGGTGGGTAAGAAAGCGTCTACTCCTTGTTGCCATAAAAATTGGCAAATTTTGTCTAGTAAGGGTAAATGCTGCTTTTCTAACTCAGGAAAGGCTAATCCTAAACCGCCGTTAATCTGTAAATCTACACCACCAAGGGAAATCCAGTCACCAGCAACGTCTAAAATTGGGCGAGATCTGTTAATTGGGGGAGAATCTGACATTGGCGCGATCGAGGCAATTTTACCATCCCGCAGCGAAATTAATTGTAAGTCTGGCGAAATGGGCAGCTTAGCGTTGATAATCTCGATATTATCTTTCATTTGGCGACAAAAACCTCTATTCTACAGCTAAATTATTCTTTATCCGATCGCAAATCTTATGAGCGACAAACAACCTTTAATTGGTATTATCATGGGCAGCGACTCAGATTTGCCCACTATGCAAGCGGCGATCGCTGTCTGCGAAGATTTTGCTGTGGAATGCGAAGTAGCCATTGTGTCCGCGCACCGTACTCCCGAACGTATGGTAGAATACGCCCAAACTGCCCACACACGAGGGCTTAGAGTAATTATCGCTGGTGCTGGTGGCGCGGCACACCTTCCCGGCATGGTAGCATCTTTAACACCATTACCCGTAATTGGCGTACCTGTGGCTACTCGTCACCTTCAAGGTATTGACTCCCTTTATTCGATCGTCCAAATGCCGAGAGGAATACCCGTCGCTACCGTAGCGATCGGTAATGCTCAAAATGCTGGTTTGCTTGCCGTGCAAATTCTCGCTTCTAGTAATCCAGAATTACTGGAAAAAGTTCAGCAATATCGTCAAAGTTTATCTCAATCTGTGTTGGATAAACAAACTAAACTCGAAGAGCTTGGCTATCAAAAATACCTCAGCCAAATGTCCTCATCAAAATAGGAACAAAATTAGAGCGACAAAGAACTTTTATGCTTGTTGTTTTGACTGAGATACAGCTATTTTTTTCTTCAGAACGATGGCGAGATTTTTATTCTGAAAGGATAAATTTAACTTACCGATCTTGGCAAGAAAAATTAATAAAAATTCACAAATTAGCCAGAATTAAATTAATACCTGTTTGCAATCAGTTATCTAGTTGATTAACTTGGCGGAAAACTAACGATAAACGTCGCTCGACATAACTCGATAACGGTTGTAAGACAGGCAAACTTAGCTTAGTAGGCGTAATTTAAATTTTGCAATCATCGAAAAAATGTATTGTTTGATACAGAAAAATTCACCAAGAAAATACAGAATTTGAAGATTTCAATTACACGACAGTAACTATGGCAAAAAAAAGACAGTCCCTTGACGGTTTTGCCAGTTATCTGTAATTTTTTTATACACAAGAGTGTAAGATGGCAGATAAAACTCGGCAATTGATTTGGGAGCGAGTAAAGAAACCAAATTACCGAAACAAAATTGAGTTGAGCGAAAATCAACCAAAGACTGTCATAATTGCTCCTAGTTAGCGAAGAGCTAAGTAAAAGGTTATTAACGAAAACCGTGCTGTAATTTTCGATTTTTCTGTAAAGTTAAGTGATGATGTCTAAAACAAAACTCAAACAAGAAAAGTCGCACTTCCCAAATAGACGAGTAGAGTCTCAGAC
This sequence comes from Oscillatoria salina IIICB1, assembly GCF_020144665.1. NCBI lineage: Bacteria > Bacillati > Cyanobacteriota > Cyanophyceae > Oscillatoriales > Oscillatoriaceae > Oscillatoria > Oscillatoria salina. The sequence continues at coordinate 3,817 of NZ_JAAHBQ010000036.1, forward strand.
AAAAACCCGTTATTTGTGGGATGCGCCGATCTTCGAGCCAATAAGAGCGATCGCCGGGAGATTTTCTTTTTACTGGCTAGCTTGTATTCCCCTCACAGCATTGATTGTCGTGATTTGGAATGCAGCAGCAGTAGCCCAAGGCTTCGATCCACCAGAAGATGTAGCAGAACTCAAAGTAGTTCTCGACTCAATCTTTCTGTTAGTAGCATCGGTACTGGTAATCTTCATGAATGCCGGATTCGGAATGCTGGAAACAGGATTTTGTCGGCAGAAAAACGCCGTGAACATTTTGGCAAAAAACCTAATTGTGTTTGCGATCGCCACAATCGCGTACTGGGCGATCGGTTTTGCCTTAATGTACGGCGAAGGAAACACCTTTATGGGTTTAAATGGCTTCTTCTTTAGCGGCGATGCTGCCGCTTACGGAGACGCAGAATATCCCGAAGCAGTACCGATCGCGATTTCCTTCCTCTTCCAAGTCGCTTTCGCCGCCACCGCAGCAACCATTGTCTCCGGTGCAGTCGCCGAAAGAATCAAATTCGATGCCTTTTTAATCTTCAGCTTTTTGTTAGTTGCCATTTCCTACCCCATTACCGGACGTTGGCTGTGGGACGGAGAATGGCTTTCAGGAATCTTTGGAGTTGGTTTTATTGACTTTGCCGGATCGACAATCGTTCACTCAGTAGGTGGTTGGGCAGCCTTAATGGGAGCAGCTTTTCTCGGACCCCGTCTCGGCAAATATAGCGACGGTAGAATCAACGCCATTCCCGGTCATAACATGAGTATTGCCACCCTAGGCTGTCTCATCCTCTGGATTGGCTGGTTTGGCTTCAACCCAGGTTCCGAATTAGCTGCAACCGCGAACGTACCTTATATTGCCTTAACCACAAACTTAGCAGCCGCAGCAGGTGGCGTAACCTCAACCATTACTTCTTGGGTAAAAGACGGCAAGCCAGACTTATCGATGATTATCAACGGTATTTTGGCAGGATTAGTCGCCATTACCGCCGGATGTGCTTCCGTCGGCTACTTCTCAGCAATTATCATTGGTGGGATTGGTGGGGTACTCGTAGTTTTCTCTGTCTCCTTCTTTGACAGCATCCACATTGACGATCCCGTCGGTGCAACCTCAGTTCACTTAGTTAACGGCGTTTGGGGAACCTTGGCTGTTGGTTTATTTGCCACCGAAGGCGGTCTTTTATTTGGCGGCGGTATTACTCAGTTATTAGCCCAAATCATTGGTATTCTCGTCATTGGTGGGTTCACTGTCTTATTTAGCACCATCGTCTGGTTAGCTTTAAAAGCAACTCTGGGTATTCGTGTTAGTGCCGAAGAAGAAATTCACGGCTTAGATATCGGCGAACACGGAATGGAAGCCTACGCTGGCTTTGTCAAAGAATCTGACGTTTTGACTGGTGGTATGGGTGCTGGCATTAGTGGCGTTAGTGAAATGCCTCATAGTTCAGAAGTCTCATAGTTGAATTGCGATCGCCCTCAAACAACAAATAACTGGCAAAATTTGCCGGAAAATCAACCCGCTTAGTAACAAAGAATGCTTGCATCCTGAGTTGAAGGCGGGTATTTTTTGTTAAAAAGGTGTTGGAGCTTGCTTTGTGCGTATTACCTTGAAACGTTATCCTCGTTGGGCAGTTTGGTCTTTAGCTACTAACGGATTGTTAATCCTGGCGATCGCGTTTGTCGTAGTGCGTCAGCAAATTTGGTCAAAGCGATCTTGGGCAAGTTCCTCGCTTCCCTCGGTTAAATTAGAAATGCCGACTGCGATTCCCAGCCCCGAATTAGGCGAGCGACACCAACTTAATTATCAGCAATGGGTAGCACTCTTGGCAACCGAAGCCGAAGTAGCAGCCAAAAATCAACCGGAAAATCTCCATATTCTTCTCGGTGACTCAATTAGTTTGTGGTTTCCGCCAGAATTGTTACCCGAAAACAAAACTTGGCTCAATCAAGGAATTTCGGGGGAAACCTCTCTAGGATTGCTCAGACGCTTGGAATTAATCGACAAAACTGAACCAGAATTCATTTTTGTGATGATTGGGATCAACGACTTACTCAAGGGAATACCAGATCATACAGTCGTCGCCAATCAGCGCCTAATCGTGCGTTATTTGCAGCGCGTCCATCCCGAAGCCAAAATAATTATCCAGTCAGTTTTACCTCACAGTGCCGAAAAAGCCACCTGGGAAGGAAAAGATCGTCTGTTAGAGATTCCCAACGATCGCATCCAAAAAATCAACCACCGTCTCGAAGCGATCGCACGAGAGCAAAATATTATTTATCTTGACCTCTACTCGCTCTTTGCCGACACTCAAGGTAATCTAAGAACAGAGTTGAGTACCGATGGTTTACATCTCAACCACGAAGGTTACAAACTCTGGCGTACTGCTCTTTTAGTAACAACTCAGTTATCACGTAGCCGCATTTACCAGTTATCAGTAGAGATTGGAGACAAGGAAGAGGGGGAGACAAGGAGGACAAGGAGGACAAGCAAGATAAACTGATAACTGGTAACTGATAACTGGTAACCGATAACTGGTAACCGATAACTGGTAACTGTTCACTGATAACTGGTAACTGATAACTGATAACTGGTAACTGGTAACTGATAACTGGTAACTGATAACTGGTAACTGATAACTGGTAACTGATAACTGAACCCAATCACCAATCACCAACTATCAAATAGCAAATAGTAACTAACAAAAAACATGGATACAAAAGCTTTCAAACGTTCCTTACACGAATCTAAAAATTATCATCGCCGAGGATTCGGTCATCAAGCCGAAATCACTAACCTTTTAAATACAGAATATCAAAGTAATCTTATTCAAGAAATTCGCAATAATAACTACCGACTGCAAAAAGGAAATGTCACCATTCGTCTAGCAGAAGCCTTTGGCTTTTGTTGGGGTGTAGAGCGTGCAGTCGCAATGGCTTACGAAACTCGCAAGCATTTCCCTAACGAACGAATTTGGATTACTAACGAAGTGATTCATAATCCTTCGGTAAATCAACGTTTGCGGGACATGAACGTTCAGTTTATACCTGTAGAAAACGGCGAAAAAAACTTTTCTGTAGTAGATTCGGCTGATGTAGTAATTTTACCTGCCTTTGGTGCTAGCGTCAGCGAAATGCAACTGCTGAACGATAAAGGCTGTACAATTGTTGATACAACTTGTCCTTGGGTTTCTAAAGTTTGGAATTCTGTAGAAAAGCATAAAAAACGCAATTACACTTCAATTATTCACGGCAAATACAAACATGAAGAAACAGTCGCTACGAGTTCATTTGCTGATAAATACCTGGTGGTACTGAATTTAGAACAAGGAAATTATGTTGCTAATTACATTCTTAACGGCGGATCTCGCGAAGAATTTCTAGCAAAATTTGCTCAAGCTTATTCGCCCGGATTCGACCCAGATAAGGATTTGGAGCGAATTGGCATTGCTAACCAAACAACCATGCTCAAGAGCGAAACAGAACAGATTGGTAAGTTATTTGAACGTACCATGCTGAAAAAGTATGGTCCCACAGCACTCAACGAACATTATTTAAGCTTTAATACCATTTGTGACGCTACCCAAGAACGTCAAGATGCGATGTTAAATTTAGTTGAAGAAGACCTTGATTTGATGGTAGTAATTGGTGGTTTCAATTCTTCCAATACAACTCATTTACAAGAAATTGCGATTGAAAGAGGTATTCCTTCGTATCATATTGATAGCGGCGATCGCATCGGTCCGGGAAACAAAATCGAACACAAACCTTTAGGTAAAGACATTGAAGTGCAAGAAAATTGGCTACCCGACGGTGAAATTACGATCGGTGTCACATCCGGTGCATCAACTCCAGATCGGATTGTCGAGGAGGCGATCGCTAAAATTCTAGCATTAAAAATGGCTCTGGTTTAATGGCGATCGGGGATTGGGGACTGGGGACTGGGTTCAGTTATCAGTGAACAGTTACCAGTTATCAGTTACCAGTGAACAGTTACCAGTTATCAGTTTATCTTGCTTGTCCTCCTTGTCCTCCCTTGTCTCCCCCCTCTTCCTTGTCTCCAATCTCTACTGATAACTTATAAATGCGGCTACGTGATAAATGCGGCTACGTGATAACTGATAACCCCCTCCTCCCCATCCATCTCCCAAGTCTTCCTTGGGGTAGACGTAAAGAAAATTGAGACTTGTAAAGCTGTATGCAGAAAGATTTATTACAGAGCAATGAAGGGATCTCGAACTCCTAGAGTAGTAATTATTGGGGCTGGTTTTGCGGGTTTAAAAGCAACTCAATTGCTCGGAAATTCGGCATTAGAGATCTCCTTAATCGATCGCCACAACTACCATAGCTTCATTCCTTTACTATATCAGGTAGCAACAGCACAACTATCACCAGAGCAAATAGCATATCCAATTCGTCAAGCTTTGCGAAAACTTACAAACGTACGTTTCATAGTTGCCGAAGTCAAGCGAATTGATTTCACCGAGCGAGTCGTGCAAACTGAAGATAGCGCGATCGCCTACGATTATCTAATTATTGCCACCGGAAGTCAAGCAAAATATTTAGGGGTACCAGGTGCAGCCGATTACACTTTCGGAATTAGAACCTTACCACAAGCTATTCAGTTACGAACTCGTATTATTACCTGTTTTGAACAAGCACAGCAAGAGCAAGATCCGACGACAAAACAACATTTACTTACTTTTATTATCGTCGGTGGCGGAACTACGGGCGTAGAATTAGCCGGAGGAATAAGCGAACTAATTCGCGATACGCTGGTTTTTTCTTATCCCCAAATCAATCCAGAACAAGTGCGGATAATCTTAATTCAGTCTGGAAATTGTCTGCTTCCAAAATTTCCTAAACGACTTGCTAAACGCGCCGAAATTTATTTACGCAAAATTGGCGTTAAAGTACATTTAAATACCAAAGTTAGCGCAGTTAGACCTAACATAGTTCATTTAGAAGACGACACAGAAATTGAAGCAGGAACGATAATTTGGACAGCAGGAATAGAAGCAGCTAAACCTAAAACTAGCGCCGATCTCAAAATAGCCGCAAAAGAGAAAATTGTTGTTCTTTCTACTCTCCAATTACCAGAATATCCAGAAGTTTATGCTGTGGGTGATGTGGCTTATTTCGAGCAAAACGATCGACCGCTTATCGGTGTAGCCCAAGTTGCACTCCAACAAGGAACAGCCGCCGCCGAAAATATTCAGTTACAATTACAAGAAATGCCAGCTAAACCTTTTATTTACAATCATAAAGGTAGAGCAGCAATTATTGCTCGTAATGCTGGAGTTGCTAAAACGAATAAATGCAACCTAACTGGTCTTTGGGGTTGGTTATTGTGGTCGCTCGTACACTTATATTATCTTCCTGGTAAGCGGAATAAAATAGAAGTTCTCTTGAATTGGATTTTTGATTATTTTCGTCTTCCTCGCCGCTATTGTCAAATTTTGCCTTTAGAAAATGAGGAAATATCTTTAGATTCGGAATTTGATGCTGAAACAAAAAAATGGTAATTTAAGATGAAATATCTTCCTTTAATTGCACGAGTTTTTATTGCTTTGATTTTCTTTTACGCTGGAATAAAAAATTTACTTGGCTTTGCAAGTATGGTTGGAGTTTTATCTGAAAAAGGTATTTTTTACCGGAATTAATGTTATTCGCTAGTATAGTTTTCCAAGTTCTTGGTGCTGTTTTGTTAGTCGTGGGTTATAAAGCTCGTTGGGGAGGAATTTTATTAATTGTGTTTTTGATTCCTACTACCTTGATTTTTCATAACTTTTGGGTTAATCCAGAAGAGACAATTGCTTTTTTCAAGAATTTAGCTTTAATTGGAGCCTTATTACAAGTTTATTATTATGGTGCGGGACCTGTAAGTTTAGAGCGAAAAAGTTTGTAGGTATGTAGAGAAGTTTACGGTCTTTAGTAAACAGGAGATTGGTGACTGGGAATTGGGGGAATTGAAAGACAAGGGGGATAAACTGCTAGCTAATTGAACTGGTACTGATAACTGGTCACTGATAACAGAACCAAGTCGCCAATCCCCATTTCCGAAAATTGAGGCTATATTGTAGTTGACCTTGTTAATTTATACAACTGTAGAATTTCGGAAAAATTAAAAGTAAAATTATGGAATCACTCGCCTACTTACATTTAGCTGAAGCCTACGAAGACCCAAACCTGGAAACTCTCGAAATTGTCTTGTTTAAAGGTTGGGATTGGCAGAAAATTAACTCTCGGTCGATTCAGATTGTCTCGTTATTGCTAGCTATTTCTTTAATCAGTCTTACTAACGCTGCTTCAGCGTTACAAAGAGGCGATCGCGGTTCAGAGGTTACTAGACTGCAAAATGCTCTCAAACAAATCGGTTTATTCCCGACCAGTGTTAGATCTACCGGATACTACGGAGAGATTACGGAAAAGGCAGTTAGAGATTTTCAACAAGCTATTGGACTTATCCCAGTAGATGGAATCGCTGGACCGCAAACCTTAAGCGCACTTTATGATTATGGTTATGGCTTTCCGACACAGCCTTCGCTTCCAACTACTCCTCAATATATAGAATTAAGACCGGGCAGTCAGGGTTCGGAAGTGATTAAGTTGCAAGAAGCTTTGCGAGAGCAAGGTTATTATCCTCGCTTTCCGAATGGTAGTTATGACTATCTCACGGAGGAGGCTGTAAGAAACTATCAAAGTGGTATTAATTTAACTCCTACGGGGATCGCCGATCGCTATACTTTAGCTTTACTCTACGGTAATGAGAGTGAGTCTGCGTCAGCACCGATTCGAGAAGTTGTAGTTAATTCCGATGTTTCCACAGTACCAAGATTTCCTTACCCGGTTGCTTCTATCGAACAACCGCCTGTTTTCTCATCTTTACCTAATGACTCTAGTCTAATTACATCATCACCCTACTGTCGTCGTGTAGAAACGATTAGCGGACGTAGGTTAAATCGGCGATCGCAACCTACAACTGCTAGTGCGATAATTGGCAAAATACCTAATGGTTCTATCGTCGAAATTGCTAACCTTGGTAGCAATGGCTGGGTTCCTCTGCGAGATGGTGGTTATGTTTCCGCAGATTATCTGAAACAATGTTTGTAGAAGCGGTCGAACACAGCCGAAACTGAGTTAAAAATTAGTCGCGATCGCTAAGTGAAATTACGCTTAAATAGTTGTAGCGATCGCGGGAGAGCAAACTTATGGAAACACTAGCTTATCTACATCTGGCTGAAGCTTACGAAGATTCTGCCAAAACTTGGTTGACCGGGCTGAACTGGCAGAAAATTGGTTCTGGTTGGATTAAATTGTTAGCGGCAATTCTAGCTGTCTCAATTTTGAGTGTGACTAGTAAGGTAATGGCTTTGCAAAGAGGATCTCAGTCAGTTTCGGTGGTGCAACTGCAAAATACTCTCAAAGTACAAGGCTTTTTTCCCGCTAATGTCCCTTCTACAGGCTACTACGGTGCGACAACCGAAACCGCAGTCAGAAACTATCAACAAGCCGCCGGGCTTGCTGTAGACGGCATTGCTGGGGCGAGAACTCTCGAAAAACTCTACGGTAGAACAACCGCCCCAGTCCAAACAAGCAACTGTCGCCTCCGAGGTTATAAAAGCGATCGAAGCCGCGATCGCCCTCAACTTAACTTCAAAACACCCGAAAAATGGCATCTCAGCCAATGGTACTGAAATTAGTTGCAAATAATCATAAAAATTGAGGTTAAATAAATATAACTCAAGATAATCAATATAAATTGGAAACAATATATTTAGGAGCTAACAGTGGAAGCATTTGCCTATCTTCAAATTGCACAAGCTTATGAAAGCAAAATCTATCACGATCGCGAACTGACCTTACTTGATGGACTTGACTGGCGCACTATTCGTTCTGGTTGGTATCTGACAATTTCGGTTTTCCTAGCTCTCTCTACTCTTAGCATTGCTAAAAGTGCAATGGCACTGCAAAGAGGCGATCGCGGACCTTCGGTAGTTGAATTGCAAAATAGCCTTAAACTCCAAGGTGTCTTTCCTCCAGATTTAGAGTCTACAGGTTACTATGGTCCAACAACCGAAGATGCAGTAGCCACTTATCAACGCCTCAATAGTATCCCCGCAGATGGCGTTGCTGGTTTGCTAACTCTGGAAACTCTCTATGGTTACAGACGACCAGATCCGATTATTGAACCAGAAGAAAACTACTGCCGTCGCGTAGCTACTAAAGGTGCGAGGCTGAATATTCGCTCGCAACCGACTACAAATTCCAGGATTATTGGTAAACTACCTCAAGGAACTCAGATTGTAATTGAAAATCGGGGTAGTTATGGTTGGGTTCCTCTTTCTAATGGTGGTTATGTCTCTTCAGCATATCTCGGCTATTGCCTGGAGTAATGGGGATTGGGGATTGGTGATTGGGAAGAGGGGGAAGACAAGGAGGAATTAAACTATCAACTGTTAACTGGTCACTGATTCTCCTCTTCCCCAAAAATAAATCTCTTGACAAATTTATATTTATGTGCTAAGAAAAAGTTTACAGCGAAAGAGAACCGAGTAGCAAATCAGAACGAAAATTCTTTCAACGCAGATGAAAAAGTAAAACATCTGCGTTTATCCGTGTTTATCTGTGGTTCCTACTCTTGAAACTAGCTGTCAGACAAAACAAAATGTAACAATACTAAATAGTAGAACTAGATTTTTTAGATTAGAAAATTATGAGTTACTCTCCCCAATATCTTAGCGGTAGTGAAATTCGGCAAAAATTTCTCGAATTTTACTCAGAACGACAGCATAAAATCTTACCTAGCGCTTCGTTAGTACCTGACGATCCCACAGTCCTATTAACGATCGCCGGAATGTTACCATTTAAGCCCATTTTCCTCGGACAAAAAAAAGCAGAATGCGATCGCGCGACAACTTCCCAAAAGTGTATCCGCACTAATGATATCGAAAATGTGGGACGGACAGCGCGACATCATACATTTTTCGAGATGTTGGGTAATTTTAGCTTTGGAGATTATTTTAAAGAACAGGCGATCGCTTGGGCTTGGGAACTCTCAACTAAAGTTTTTGGGCTACCCCCGGAACGTTTAATTCCCAGTGTCTATGAAGAAGATGACGAAGCATTTGCAATTTGGCGAGATCAAATCGGCATTCCCGAACATCGCATTCAACGCATGGGAGAAGAAGATAACTTTTGGAATGCAGGTTCTACAGGTCCTTGCGGTCCTTGTTCGGAAATTTATTATGATTTTCATCCCGAAAAAGGAGACAAAAACATCGATCTCGAAGATGACACCAGATTTATCGAATTTTATAACCTGGTGTTCATGCAATATAATCGCGATGCCGAAGGTAATTTAACTCCGCTAAAAAATAAGAATATTGACACCGGAATGGGTTTAGAAAGGATGGCGCAAATTTTGCAAGCCGTCCCCAATAATTATGAAACAGATTTAATTTTCCCTCTACTCAAATCCGCAGCCGAACTTGCTGAAATTAACTACCAAAAAGCGGACGAGAAAACCAAAGTATCCTTAAAAGTAATTGGGGATCATATTCGGGCGGTAGTCCACATGATTGCCGACGGAATTAGCGCCTCAAATACTGGTCGTGGCTACATTTTGCGGCGTTTAATTCGTCGCGTAGTTCGTCACGGGCGCTTAATTGGGATTGAAGGAAAGTTTACCACTAAATTAGCAGAAGTTGCGATCGTGCTTTCAGAAACAGCTTATCCGAATGTTCGCGAACGAGAAGCTTATATCCAAACGGAACTAAAACGCGAGGAAACAGCTTTCTTGAAAACTCTGGAACGCGGTGAAAAGTTACTTGCAGAGGTAATCGCGAAAACTGCCAATCAATCGGAAAAAATAATTCCGGGAGAAGATGCTTTTGATTTATATGCTACCTATGGTTTTCCTCTGGAATTAACCGAAGAAATCGCTGCCGAACAAGGTTTTGAAGTTGACCTTGATGGCTTTGAACAAAAGATGAAAGAACATCAAGGTTTAGGAAATAAAGACCGCGAAACTATTGATTTAACCGCCCAAGATATTTTGACGGAATTAGCAGCAGAAAGTAAAGCAACTGCGTTTTTAGGTTACACTGATTTAACTACCCAAGCCCAAATTATGGGATTAGTAGTTAATAGCGAACAAGTAGAAACGGCGACGGCTGGTGAAGAAGTTCAAATAATCTTAGATGAAACCCCTTTCTATGCAGAATCAGGGGGACAAATTGGCGATCGCGGTTATCTTTCTGGTGAGAATATTTTAGTTAGGATCGAAGATGTCCAAAAACAAGCTAATATTTTTGTTCATCACGGTCACATCGAACGGGGTACGATACATTTAGGCGATCCCGTTACAGCCCAAATCGATCGCGCTTGTCGTCGTCGCGCCCAAGCTAATCATACCGCAACTCATTTACTACAAGCGGCGCTGAAATTAATTATCGATCCCGGAATTTCTCAAGCTGGTTCTTTAGTGGCTTTTGACCGCTTACGCTTTGATTTTAACTGTCCTCGCGCCTTAACACCAGAGGAAGTTCAGCAAGTCGAAGAACAAGTAAATACTTGGATTGCAGAAGCCCACGATGCGGATGTGAATATTATGCCCTTAGAAGAAGCAAAAGCCAAGGGCGCGATCGCGATGTTTGGGGAAAAATACGCTGACGAAGTACGAGTGATTGATTTTCCTGGGGTTTCGATGGAACTTTGCGGTGGTACTCATGTCAAGAATACAGCCGAAATAGGCGTATTTAAGATTATCTCCGAAACGGGAATTTCTTCCGGTGTTCGTCGCATCGAAGCCGTAGCTGGACCGGCAGTGTTAGACTATCTCAAAGTAAGGGAAAATGTTGTCCGCTACCTCAGCGAACAATTTAAAGTTAAACCAGAAGAAGTTTGCGATCGCGTCAACGCTATCCAAAGCGAGTTAAAAGACACCCAGAAGCAACTCGCAGCAGTCAAAGAAGAATTGGCGATCGCGAAATCTGACCAATTATTATCGCAAACAGAAACCGTCGGCAACTTCCAAATTTTAGTCGCCGAAATGGAAAACGCCGAACCCAATGCTTTAAAAACTGCCGCCGAACGTTTACAGCAAAAATTAGGCGAAGCCGCCGTAATTTTAGGTTCAATCCCTAGCGAAGATAAAGTTAGTTTAGTCGCTGCTTTTAGCCCGAAAATCAACAAAGAAAAGCAACTTCAGGCTGGAAAATTTATCGGCGGCATTGCCAAAATTTGCGGCGGAGGAGGCGGCGGACGACCGAATCTCGCCCAAGCTGGCGGACGCGATCCCAGTAAATTAAAAGAAGCTTTAGCTACTGCTAAACAGCAATTAATTGAAGGGTTGCAATAAGGTTTTTTAGGTGGGAATTTACCCACCTTTTTTGATATTATTTTCTCAGTGAGGAACAGAAAAATTGCTGACAAATTAAGCGAGAGAAAATCAGCAACGGCTTTTTGATTTAGAAGAATTGCAAACTTTGCAAAAACAACTTTCTGGCGAATATAAAATCCTCAAAGATGAACGCAAAACTAACTTCAATGTTATTGAATTATTTGCTAGTTGTGGAGGAATGGCTTTAGGGTTAGAAAATGCTGGTTGGCAAACAAAATTACTTGTAAAAATTGACAAAAATTGTGTTAATACCTTTTAATTTAATATCCGTGGATCTAGGTTATTTCGGTTCAAAAATTACTCAAACAGCCAAACAATAATTTTGTCAATAAAGACAAAAATAGATAAAGATATTTGCTTAATTAATTGCCGAGTAACTTGTTATTAATAACTTATTCAGTGTAACTAAAAAATATTTTTCACTTGGAATGAAATTAGTTTGATGCTCGATCGACTTGAGATTTTTTTATTTTCTTTAATTTAACTTTGTAATCGCTTAAGCTTTTGCTAAACCTTTAACCTCGATGGGTATTATTACTCTAATTAATTTAAATTTTTACATAAATTAGCCTATTTCAGATATAAGTTATTTGTATAAGACAAAAGAAAATAGTCGAGGTAGAAAATCTAAAATAATTCTAAAATACCTTGACAAAATATAGAGAAGAATTGATAGTATTTTTGTGGAATCGAAACAAGTGTAGATTTGGGGAGAATTTAAATATTAGTAACATCCTGCTCGTATTGAACTAAATTTTATTGCCATAAGTAGGTAGTTGAAATTAAACGTTTACCTCTATCTCTCGGAAGCATTGCTCTGATGGCGAGCGAAAAAAGTTATTTGACGTTTATTTATACCTACCTACTTGAATGATTAACCGCGAATATTACATCAGTCCTAAATTCAATTGAAGGAAAAATGGACTTGAAGAGATAGGTTGAAATAAACAATGACTTCCAGTAAGCAACCTTTTGAGTTGCCAAGTTTTTATGTGCCTTGGCCCGCACGACTGAACCCAAACTTAGAAGCAGCAAGAGTTCATTCCAAAGCTTGGGCTTACGAGATGGGGATTTTGGGATCGGAACAGGAAGCCGAACAGTCGCCAATTTGGGATGAACGCAAGTTTGACTCTCACGACTACGCCTTGCTGTGTGCTTATACCCATCCAGACGCCTCAGAACCAATGCTCAATCTAGTAACTGACTGGTATGTTTGGGTATTTTTCTTCGACGATCACTTCCTAGAAATTTACAAACGCAGCCAAGATATGGCAGGTGCCAAGGAGTATTTGTACCGACTACGGGCGTTTATGCCTGTAAATCCCCAAGAATCTCCTCCAGAATCAACTAATCCAGTAGAACGTGGTTTAGCCAATCTTTGGTCACGCACAGCACCTAATGCCTCAGAGGACTGGCGGATGCGGTTTTCCGAGAGTACCAAAAACCTCCTGGAAGAGTCTTTGTGGGAACTTGCGAATATCAGCCAAGACCGAGTAGCCAATCCGATCGAATACATCGAGATGCGTCGTAAAGTAGGAGGAGCGCCTTGGTCAGCGAACCTAGTCGAACACGCTGTAGGCGCTGAAATTCCTTCAGAAATTGCCCCGACTCGACCAATGCGCGTCCTTAGAGACACCTTTGCCGATTCAGTACATCTACGCAATGATATCTTCTCCTACCAACGAGAAGTAGAAGATGAAGGCGAAAATGCTAACTGCATCTTAGTTTTAGAACGATTCCTGAATGTCAATACCCAGGAAGCAGCCAACCTCACCAACGAATTACTAACTTCTCGGATGCAACAGTTCGAGAATACGGCTATCACTGAACTTCCTTCCTTATTCGAGGAATTTGGTTTGACTCCCGACCAACGTGTGAAAGTTGTGTTATACGCTAAAGGACTTCAAGACTGGCAGTCAGGGGGTCACGAGTGGCACATGAGATCGAGCCGCTACATGAACCAGAGAGCAGACAATTCTCGATCGCCTACATTCGTTCTCGGCAAACCCACAGGACTAGGCACATCGGCGGCGCGTCTTAGCTCATTAGTTAATAGCTTGGGTTTGAAAAGGTTGAAAAAGTTCACATACGTTCCCTACCAGCCTGTGGGACCGGTGACACTGCCAGAGTTTTATATGCCCTTCTCCACCAGATTGAATCCCCATGTAGATGCAGCGCGGCGGCATGCCAAAGCATGGGCGCGCCAGATGGGGATCTTAGATGTACTGCCTGGTGTAGGCATCTTCATCTGGGACGACCACAAATTCGATGTTGCCGATGTACCCCTTTGCGCTGCATATATCCATCCTGATGCGTCTGGTCCGGAATTAAATTTGACTGCTTGCTGGCTAGTCTGGGGAACCTATAGCGACGATTTCTTTCCCGCGCTTTACGGTCATAGTCGTAACATGGTTGGTGCAAAAGTTTTTCAAGCCCGACTTTCGGCATTTATGCCTCTCGATGGCAGTTCCACACCAGTACCAATCAACCCAGTAGAAAGGGGCTTGGCTAACCTCTGGTCGCGCACAACAGGTTCAATGTCAGCGATCGCCCAGCGAAACTTACGGCAAGCGATCGAGGAGATGACAGGAAGCTGGTTATGGGAACTCGCCAACCAGATCCAAAATCGGATTCCAGACCCGATTGACTATGTGGAGATGCGGCGTAAAACGTTTGGTTCGGATCTGACGATGAGTCTGTCTCGATTCGCCCAAGGTGAGGAGATCCCGCCAGAGATTTTCCAGACTCGAACGATGGAGGGAATCAATAATTCAGCCACCGACTTTGCCGGTTTGACCAATGATATTGTTTCTTATCAAAGAGAAATAGAATTCGAGGGCGAACTCCATAACGGCGTGCTGGTAGTTCAGAATTTCCTCGACTGCGATATACCCCCAGCCGTCGCGGTGGTCAACGACCTGATGACTTCTCGGATGCTTCAGTTTCAACATCTTGTTGCCACTGAACTGCCAGTGCTGTGCGACGATTTCGACCTGGACAAGAGTAGCCGCAAGCAACTGTATGGATATGTTGAGAAACTAGAGCAGTGGATGTGCGGCATACTCAAGTGGCATCTAGAGGTAGACCGCTATAAAGAATTTGAGTTGCGTAATAGTTCGCCAGCTAAGCGTTTACTCCACGGTCCTACAGGGTTGGGGACTTCTGCAACCCGGATTGGATCGTTGTGGGGGGCTAAAGGTTAACTCAAATTAGTTTTTGACAACAGTTAGGCAATGGAGACTAATTATGACAGATGCAGCAAATACCCCTGCGGAAATTCTTGAGAATCAACAACAAATGAGTCTGAGTAAAGAGGGGGCGCGTAATTTAGCCACCACGACGAAAACTCAGCCACAGATGCAAGGCATTACCTCGCGGTGGTTGTTAAAGCTGCTGCCTTGGGTAGATGTGGTTGGCGGTACTTATCGAGTTAACCGTCGGATGACTTATACTGTCGGCGATGGACGAGTCAGCTTTACCACTACGGGCGCTGAAGTGCGGGTAATTCCTCAAGAACTTGGCGAACTGCCCTTGTTACGAGGTTTTGACGATGTTGAGGTGTTAAATGCCTTAGCGGAGCGATTTGTCCAGCAAGAGTTTGCACCGGGTGATGTAATTGTCCAGGCGGGTCAAGCAGCCGATCGCGTGTTACTGATTGCTCATGGTAAAGTCAATCAGATTGGAGCGGGAAAGTATGACGAGCAAACTGTGTTGGGCGTGCTGGCTGATGGAGATCATTTTGGCGACCAAGCGATCGCTCTATCCGAAGATACTTGGGATGTTACCCTAGTCGCCATTACCAGTTGTATAGTGCTGTCTCTGCCGCAACAAGCTTTTGAAGAATTGGTGAACCAATCCGAGAGCTTACAAACTCAGGTCGATCGTTTCCGCACTCTTGTCAATCAACCTAAAAATGAAGAAGGAGAAGCTTCAATTGAGGTAGCTTCCGGACATGAAGGAGAAACAGAGCTTCCTGGAACCTTTGCTGATTATGAAATGGCTCCACGGGAGTATGAGTTGAGCGTCGCGCAAACGATTTTGCGAGTAAATACCCGCATCACTGACTTGTACAGCGAACCGATGAATCAAACTGAGGAGCAATTACGGTTAACTATCGAAGCCTTGCGCGAACGTCAGGAACATGAAATGATGAATAACCGCGATTTCGGGCTTTTGCACAACGCCGACCTCAAACAACGTATCTTTACTCGCACCGGTCCGCCGACTCCCGATGACCTTGACGAACTGATCTCAATTGTTTGGAAAGAACCAAGCTTTTTCCTCGCTCCTCCCCGCGCGATCGCTGCTTTTGGTCGGGAGTGCAACCGCCGGGGACTTTATCCCCAGCCTATTGTGATGGGTAACAGTGCAATTCCGTCTTGGCGCGGTATTCCGATCTACCCCTGTAATAAGATTCCCGTAACGAAAAACCGCACTAGCTCGATCGTCTTAATGCGTGCGGGAGTAGCTAACCAGGGTGTAATTGGGCTACATAAAACTGGTATTCCTGATGAATACCAACCCAGTTTGTCTGTCCGATTCATGGGTATTAACGAGAAAGCGATTATTTCTTACTTAGTTAGTGCCTATTATTCAGTAGCCGTTCTCGTCCCTGATGCACTGGGTATCCTTGAAGATGTGGAAATTGGTCGCTAGGAAGAATGATTAAATACCTGTTTGGCTAGTTACTTGGTTTGAACGTACCCCAACTAAATTGAAGCTCGAGTTGGGGGTTCGTTTCCCAGTCAAGACTTACTAGCTTTTTGGCTAATATCTGAGCGTTTTCTGAGAGTTACCAACTGGGTGCTGAGTAAAACCTTAATCAAATCAAGCAATCAAAATTAGTTAGTTATTAACTACAAGAGTTAGATTATGACAGATGCTTCGAGAGGATCGAATTTAGAATTTGAGAACGAGCAACCGCAAATGAGCTTGGGAAAGGCGGTGGCACGTAATTTAGCAACAACGACAAAAACCCAGCCGCAGATGCAGGACATTACTCCGCGGTGGTTGTTAAAGATGTTGCCTTGGGTAGATGTAGTTGGCGGTACTTATCAAGTTAACCGTCGCTTGACTTATACCCTCAAAGATAAACGAGTTAGCTTTATTAATACTGGGGCTGAAGTGCGGGTAATTCCCCAAGAACTTAGCGAACTGCCCTTGCTGCAAGGATTTGAAGATAGGAAGGTGTTGAATGCCTTAGCAGAGCGATTTGTCCAGCAAGAGTTTGCATCTGGTGAGGCGATCGTCGAGGAGGGTCAACCCGTCGATCGCGTGTTGCTGATTGCTCATGGTAAAGTCAATAAGATTAAGGCGGGAAAGTATGATGAAGAAGCTTTACGAGCTATACTAGCTGACGGAGACTATTTTGGAGACCAGGCGATCGCCGAATCCCAAGATACTTGGGATGTTACTCTCAGAGCAATTACGCGCTGTACGGTGTTGGTACTTTCGCAACAGGCGTTTCAAGAGGTACTTAACCAATCTGAGGCTTTGCAAACTCAGGTAGATCGCTTTAGAGCTAAGTTGAGACAACCTCAGGACAAAAACAATCAAGCGGAGATCGCGATTTCCACAGGTCATACTGAAGAAACCGAGCTACCAAGGACATTTGTTGATTATGACATCGCACCGCGCGAGTATGAGTTGAGTGTAGCTCAAACTATTTTGCAAGTAAACGTGCGAGTTGCTGACCTCTACAGCGAACCCATGAATCAGACTGAGCAACAACTACGACTGACGATTGAGGCTTTGCGGGAACGGCAAGAATACGAAATGATTAACAATCGTGACTTTGGGCTACTACATAATGCTGACCTCAAGCAACGTCTTTTTACCCGCACAGGTCCGCCGACTCCAGATGACCTCGACGAACTGTTCTCTCGACGGAGGAAAACTCATTTCTTCCTAGCCCACCCTCGCGCGATCGCTGCTTTTGGTCGGGAATGCAACCGTCGGGGTATCTATCCTCAAGCTACTGAAGTCAATGGACAGAAAGTACAAGCTTGGCGCCACTGTCCGATCTTTCCCTGCAACAAAATTCCGATTACTAAGGAGCGCACTAGCTCTATCCTCGCGCTTCGTGTCGGAGAAAAACATCAAGGTGTAGTTGGGCTACACAAAACTGGCATCCCTGACGAATATCAACCTAGTTTATCTGTCCGGTTTATGGGCATTAACGAAAAAGCTATTATTTCGTACCTCATTAGTGTCTACTATTCTACAGCAGTTCTCATCCCCGACGCATTGGGCGTTCTCGAAAATGTCGAAATCGGTCTTTAAACTTACCACCAATAAGCAGGTTTAAAGTCCCGTCTTCTCTAGAATAATTAGTCGATATTTACCCCTGAGTTCTCTGGCGATCGCTAGATAAGTTCCGCTAACATTAAACACAAAAACCCTGTGATTTTATCCAGGGTTAGAAGATCGAACCGTACAGCAAGCGAAAATTCGTAATTTTATATTTTGTGAAATTGAGGATGATGAAATGAGTATTGCCTGGGAAAATTCAACGAATAAAGGAACTTCAATGTTAAAGCTTATCCATCAATTTCAAAGCGAATTACTTTTTAAGGATAATTATCTCAATTGGTTTTTCGCGCCATCTTTAATCGACTCTCTTCAAAAAAAACCTCCCAATATTGACGAACTAGAAGTCTTTCAAAGAATTGCTTATTGGTACATCCTTGTTAGAGAAAAGTACGGTGATGAAGTAATTGAAGCCTCAATTAAAGCTGGATGTAAGCAGCTTCTTCTGCTAGGTTCTGGTTATGATACTAGATTTTTTCGTCTGGCTTCTATTCAAAATAACTCAGTTAAAACTTTTGAGATTGATTTACCGGAGACTATTAATGATAAAAAGAAATGCTTAATTGCCAAATTAAAAATTATTCCTCATGGTTTGTCGCTCATTTCTCTCGATCTGAATAAAGATAATCTCAACAGCCTTGTTGACTATGGCTTTGAAAGTGAAATTCCCACAATCTATATTTGGCAAGGAGTTAGCTACTATTTAACCCAAGAAAGCATTGATAAAGTTTTGGATTATATCAAAAAGCAGATGACCCCTAATTCGGTGTTTGTTTTTGACTGTTGTTCGCCGCTAATGACATTTAAAAACGATCGAGTTCCCGGAATAAATTCTAATATCGAGCGACTTGCTGAAATCGGGGAACCCTATCGTTTTGGTATGTATAGCGATGAAATGGAATTGTGGTTAAGAGAGAAAGGTTTTCAAAATATACAAATTTTACAACAAAATGATTTAGAGGAAAGGTTTCTTGAAAGACGAACCTTACCAGATAATATGTGGTATGTAGTCACCATTAAAGCATAGTTACTTAATCATTCATTTGCAATGAGGACGATTTAAGTAACAAATAAATTCTGCGATCGCTGCCGATGTAGGAGCATCATTAATTTTCATCACTGCTACATTCCTCACTCACCGATTGTAATACGAAAAACCAAATTTGGCTTTGGACAGGAAAACCTCTACTCTTCTACGTTTCGGAAAATACTCGAATATTCAATCTTTTTTGGCTAAATTGACTATAGTTTCCAACTCTTACTGAAAATGCTTCTAAAATCTCTCTTTATCGGCAAATTATATCTTAATTGTTCAAGGTTTTAAATCTTCATAAATATTCCTCGACATAAATAATTTTTCGAGGTAAATTAAAAAAAAATAAAAAGTTGTCGTCAGATGAAAAAAGCGGAATTAAACAAGTGCTATCGTTTTGGCATAGTTAATATGACAGCTATTGTAGGCACGATACAAGCAATTTGCGTCGGTGCGGCGATCGCACTCTGGACTAATTCTGCTTCCGCACAACTTGTCCCTGATAACAGTTTAGGAGAGGAAAGTTCGCGGGTACAAAGAAATGCAAACATCAATAATCGGTTAACCGATTTAATTGAAGGAGGAGCAATTCGCTATGAAACTCTCTTTCACAGTTTCTCAGAATTTAATGTTAATCAGGGACAACGAGTTTATTTCGCTAACCCTGCTCAAATTGAAAACATTCTTACTCGCGTCACTGGAAGTAATCACAGCGAAATTTTGGGAACTTTAGGCGTAGTTGGAAAGGCAAATCTCTTCTTAATTAATCCTAACGGAATTATTTTTGGTCCAAATGCGAGTTTAGATATTCGAGGCTCATTTGTAGCTAGTACCGCAAATAGTTTTGTTTGGGATAATAATCTTGAATACAGTGCGACTAACCCCCAAGCGCCACCATTGTTAAGAGTTAACCTTACCCCAGGTTTACAATATGGTACGAGACAACCTGGAACTATTATTAATTCAGGACGATTAGAAGTAGGAAAAAATTTAGCTTTACTGGGCGGTAACGTCTTCAGTAGCGGATTTTTAGCTGCTCCTCAAGGTAATCTTACCATCGCCTCTGTACCTAGTTATGCACGGGTAAATTTAACTCCAGAATTAGGCTTAGAAAGCATTTCTCTTCTCAGTTTACAGCCGGATGTAGCTGGAGGAGACGTAAGCGTCAAAAACGCGATCGCGCAAACAGCAACCTTACGAGCAGAAAACAATTTAATTTTAACAGAAGCTCAGTTAGCAACCGCAGGAAATTTGTCTTTACTCGCTGGAGAAAATGTCCAAATACGCGATACAGTCAATCATCCTTTCATCGCTTCAGCCGGAGAAAATCTCATTATTCAAGGTAACACAGGTATCGAGATTTTCGCTTTAAATCACCCCGAAAGCGGCTTATTTTCCGGTGGAGAAATGATTTTGCGGAGTGCTAATCCAGTTAGAGGAGATGCTCATTATTGGAGTGGTGGCGGTTTTCGCATCGAGAAAATAGACGGTAGTTTAGGAAATTTATCTAGTCCTTTTGACCCTGTAATTCGTTCCTTCGGAGATGTTAGTTTTGATTCATATATTGGCGCATCTTTGCATATTTTAGCGGCAGGAAAAGTTGAAATACTTGGTTTTATTCAAATTACCGGGGCAGATCCTCTTCAAGGTATCGTCGAAACAGTGACTTTATCTGATGGTAATATTATAGCAATTAATGGTCAAATTGAACCAACTTTAGATATTCGTGCCGGAATGAATCCGGCGGCAATTGGCGTACCAGAAATTAGTAATTTGGGCGGGACATTTTTCAATTCTTTTCTGATTCCTAGCTCACCTAATTTAACAAATACTCCTACTAGTGCCGATATTAATCTGGGTACGATCGCCTTTACTGATAACAATTTTAACACTCTCGCAGGACGAGTTTTACTTACTAATCAAGATCGAGCTAATCCTACTCTAACTGGAGATATTCAAGTTAATGCTACCATCGGTAATTTAGTTCCCGAATTAGGAGATTTTGCCTTAGTTACTGGTGGCAATGTTACTATTGACTCTCGCGGTGGCGTAACTTTAAATGGAGTAGTTACAACTTCGGGAATTAGTGGCGATGCAGGTAATTTTACTATTCTTGCTAATGAGAATATTTCAGCGATAGATACAATTACCGCAAGTGTGAGTGGTAATGGCGGACAAATCTCGTTTTTGAGTAGAAATGGTAGCATTAATACAACTAATGGTACTTTAGTTTCGGCTGCAAATAGTGGTAATGGCGGCAAAATTGAGTTAACCGCAAGTGGAGATATTTTTACCGGAAATTTGTTTAGTTTTAATGGCGATTTTGCAAGTTTGCCAACTAATTTAGACAATATTTTTTTGTTTGACAATTTACCAACTAACGGCGCAATTGGTAACGGTGGAGAAATTGCAATTACCAGTAGTAATGGTGCAATCAATACTACAGCCGGAGAAGTAGTTTCTGCTTCTAGTAGCGGTAACGGAGGTAAGATTTTTCTTGATGCTAATAATAGTTTGACTGCGGCTAACATAATTACTGCTGGTGAAATCAATGGCGGCGTAATCAATCTTATTAGTAATAATGGTGTAATTGATACTGTTAATGGTAATTTGTTTTCGGCTGCGAATAACGGTGATGCCGGGAAAATTAGTTTAACAGCAAATAGTAATATTACTACAGCAAATATTGTAAGTTCTAGCGGAAATTTAGTTGAGTTAACTAGCGAGTTTGAGAGTAGTTTTTTACCCGATTTTTTTTCTTCTCCCAGTATAAGTGGTAACGGTGGAGAAATTATTATTTCCAGTAGTAATGGTGCAATTAATACCACAATTGGAAACGTGGTTTCTGCATCGGTTGATGGTAATGGGGGCAATATTTCTTTTAGCAGTAACGAAAATATTGCTACAAGTGACGTAATTTCTAGCAGTATTGCTGCTAATGGTGGTGCAATTCAAATAGTTAGCCAAAATGGAGAACTTGACTTGACAGCAGGAAGTTTAATTTCGGCTACAAATGGTGGTGATGGTGGGAAGATTGAATTAAGAGCGAGGGGAAATATATCCACAGGAAATATTTTTTCTACTAGCGGTAATTTAGCCGAGTTAGGTGCTAATTTTGAGCTAGATTTCTTATCAGATGGTTTGAATTTCAATAACGATCTGGAAATTGGTAATGGAGGAGAAATAGAAATTATTAGCGATAATGGTGCAATTGATACCACGGGAGTTAATTTAATTTCTCTTGCAGCTAATCGAAACGGTGGCAAAATTACTCTTGATGCAATGGGAGATATTAATTTAGGTAATCTCATTTCTGGTAGCGGTAACTTGGAAGAAATTATAACTATTTTAAATACGGGGAATATAGCTCTTTTGGGCTTGACAAATAGCAGCAAAAATGGTAATGGTGGAGAAATAGAAATTATTAGTAGAAACGGCGATATCGCTACAAGCGCAGGTTTGTTGTTTTCGGGTTCAACTAATGGTGACGGCGGTAATATTTTCCTGACTGCACCCGGTAATATTACCACAGCAAACATCTTTTCTATTAGTAATAATGGTAACGGTGGGCGAGTGGAAATCACCAGTGAAAATGGGCTAATTGAAACCAGGGCGAATATTGTTTCTACTTCAACAATAGCTAACGGAGGCGAGATTCTTTTAACTACTGCTGGCGATATCTTTGCTGGTAATTTAATTTCAGGTGGAAATGAAGGTAATGGCGGTCAAATTGAACTAATTAGTAAGAATGGTGAAGTTAACTTGACAAACTTGTTTATAGCTAGTTCTTTAGTTGGCGAAGCAGGTCAAGTTTCAGTTATTTCTGAAGGAAATATTAACGCCGACACAGCAATTATTAATACTTTTGGTAAAACCGCCGGGGGAGCAATTGAACTTAGAAGTAACAATGGTACAATTAATGTAAATTCTAGCATCATTAATTCCGGAGGTTCTGCAAGAGATATTAGTCAATTTCCTATTTTAGCTGAGATTGATTTACCAACACTGCAATTATCATCGCAATTACAAGATGGTGGTGCAATTAAAATATTTGGTAGTGAAGGAATTAATTTAGATACAGTTTTAATTAATGCTTCTGGTGGTACTGGTAGCGAAACAGGTAGATCGGGAGCAACCACTTTTGAGAGTAACGAAACTATATTTTTTAACAATACTATCTTGGATAACGAAACTTTTATCGGAGCTGGAAACGAAATTAATCTTAATGCAGAAAAAGTAATTTTATCAAGAAGTGCGATCGTCAGTGATTCGCGGACAGATATCGGTAGCAATGGTCGCAGTAGCGATATTAATATTCATGCAGTGGAAGTAACGTTAAGTGAAGGTAGTGGAATTATTGTCCAAAACCGGAGCAATAATCCTGGTGGTAGTTTAACAATTAATACCGAAACTTTGTCAATATTTGAGAATTCCATAGTTTCGACGACAACTGATACTCTGTTTCCGGGTGGGAGAGGTGGTGATTTAACGATAAATGCTACTGATTTTATCTTGTTAGACGGTAGTAGCGCCGATTTTGAGTTAGGAATCAACTTATTATTAATAAATTTCCCTTTAGAGGAAAGAGAATTACTCACAGCCGCGATCGCTAGTAGCACTCTTGGTGAAGCCGATGGTGGCACAATTGTCATTAATACCCCAGAATTGACAATCAAAAACGGAGCCGGAATTCTTGCTGCTTCAGCAAATCGCGGTGATGGCGGTAGTATTATTATTAATGCTAACCAGATTCAATTAAGCGGTACTTCTGCTAATCAAGTTATTCCTAGCGGCATTTCTGTTGACACTGTCTTCCCCGATTTTAGTGGGGCTACAGCCGGAGATATAATTATCCAAACTAACCAATTAACTCTTACTAATGGTGCAGTTATTTCGGCTTCTACTACCAGTGATTCTCCAGGAGGAGATATTGAAATTCAAGCCGATCTAATCCAACTGCAAGGGACTTCTGCTGACGGAGAAATTCGCAGTGGAATTCGCGCTCAATCATTTGCTGAGGGAAATGCTGGAAGTATCATAGTTAAGGCGGAAAATGTCTTTGTTGTAGATGAGGGAATAATTGCTGTTAGTAGCGATACCGAATCTAAAGAGGTAGTTAATCTTCTGGCTAGAAGTCAGCAAATTTTGGGATTTTTAGAACTATTTGTTTCTGGCGTTTTCTCTGCTTTAGACATTGAAATAAGTGCCGGTTCCGGAGATGCGGGAATAGTATCGATTGACGCTGAAAATATACTTTTAGATGAACGAGGTGCAATTATTGCCATTACTTCTTCTGGTGAAGGAGGTAATATTAGCTTAGACGTTGACGATCTAGTTCAGCTTCGACGTAATAGCTTAGTTTCAGCTACGGCTGGGGGTACGGGAAACGGCGGTAATATTGATATAAATGCTGAATTTGTGATTGCAGTTCCGGCAGAAAATAGCGATTTAACTGCTAATGCTTTTGCGGGTAATGGTGGTAATATTAACATTAATGCGACCGAAATATTCGGTTTAGAATTTCGTCCGGGAATTAGCGATCGCAGCGATATCACTGTTAGTTCTGAATTGGGTATCGATGGTACAGTTAACTTGAATACTCCCGACATCGATCCCAGTCGCGGCTTAACCGAATTTTCTGAAGAATTACCTAATCCAGAAATTGCACAAAACTGTCAAACAATTGGCGGACAAACTTCTACCAGTAGCTTTATTCCTGTGGGACGTGGCGGTCAACCTGCTAGTCCCGATCGACCATTAAATAATAACAGTGTTGATGTACCGTGGACAAATCCAAATTTTGAGTCATCAAGTTCGTCATCAAATCAAATTGTGGAGGCAAAAGGATGGGTAAGATTAGCAAATGGTGACGTGGTTTTTACTAACAATACTCCTAATTTATCTTTGCCAGGGTGCATGATTCAAGGTTCTCAAAGATGAGTTTAAATGATGATGATTTAAGCAAAAAAAATTTAGAAACTACCATCAGGTTAAGCTTGGTAGAAAATCAGTTGCCAAGTCTCAAGAAACTACGGTTATTTTCTACTCTAGTTTACCTAATTTTAGGAATTAGTTGGAATTCGGTAGCATTTGCCGAAAGTCTAGATGAATTATTGAATAACAAAACTCGGTTGTCAGTACCTAATTTTCCAGAAATTTTTGCTCAAACTCCGAACCCATCAGACTTGCGTCCACCTACTCCAGAAATACCTGATTTCCCTGATGAGATTGAACCTCAGCAACCTCCAGAAACTCCTTTAGAAGTTCCCACACCATCGGAACAATTGCCCGAATCTTTACCAACAATATTAGACAAAATTACGGTTACGCAATTTAATTTTGAAGGGAACACAGTTTTTAGCGATGAAGAGTTAAGAAACCAAGTAACAGAATATACTAACCGGGAAATTTCTTTTGCGGAATTACTCGAAGCGCGATCGCGCATTACGCAACTTTATCTGGACAATGATTATCTAACTTCTGGTGCTTATATTCCTTTGCAACAAAGGCTTTCCGGAGGAAGAGGAGAAGTTACTATCCAAATAGTCGAAGGAAGTATCTCAGATATTCGCATTCAAGGGACAGAAAGATTAAACTCAAGTTATATCCGCGATCGCCTGCGTCTGGGTACGGCTACTCCTCTTAATAAAAATCGCTTAATTCAAGCTTTGCAACTATTACAATTGGACTCGCGAATTAGTAATATTTCGGCGGAACTTTCTCAAGATATAGAACCAGGTAAAAGTATTTTAGATATTCGGATTGAAGAAGCAGATACTTTTAATACTTTTGCCTCAATAAATAATGGACGCGCCCCCAGTGTCGGGAGTTTCCGTCGTGGTGGCGGTTTAGTCGAAGAAAACTTGTTAGGTTTTGGCGATACCCTCTTTTTTAGTTACAATAATACCGATGGTAGCGATAACTTTGATGTTAGCTATACTTTACCCGTAAATCCTCGCGACGGTACGTTAAGTTTTGGCTACGGAACAACTTCTAGCGATGTAATTGAACCACCTTTCGATGATTTAGATATTGATGCCGAATCGCGTTATTATCAGTTAAGTTTCCGTCAACCAATTTGGCGATCGCCAACCGAAGAATTTGCTGTTGGGATTACTGCTTCGCGTCAAGAAAGTGAAACCTCGCTGTTAGATATTCCTTTTCCTCTCTCTCCTGGGGCAGATGACGAAGGACGCATTCGAGTCTCCGCCCTGCGCTTTTTCCAGGATTGGCGACAACAGGGATCTCGTTATGTTTATGGAGTGCGATCGCAGTTTACCGTCGGCATTGATGCTTTTGATGCCACAATTAATGATAATGCCCCCGACAGTCAATTTTTTGCTTGGCGAGGACAAGGACAATTAGTTTATTTATTAGGAGAAAATAATGGCAATCCACCTTTAGCTACCACAATGGTAGTTCGCGCTGACGTGCAATTTGCCGCCCAAGAATTACTTTCTTTAGAACAATTTGCATTAGGAGGTTTTAACAGTATTCGCGGTTATCGTCAAGATGCTTTATTAACCGACAATGGTGCATTTTTGTCCGCAGAAATACGTTTCCCAATAGTGAGAATTTCCGAGTGGGAAACAGCAATCCAACTAATACCTTTTCTCGAAATTGGTACAGGTTGGAATAACGGCGCAGACAATAATCCCGACCCTAGCACGTTAGCCGCGATCGGTTTAGGATTACAATTAATTCAGTCCGATCGTTTTAGCGCTCGTTTAGACTGGGGTATTCCGCTTATAGAGTTAGATTCTACTGAAAGAACATGGCAAGAAAACGGCATTTATTTTTCCGTCGAATTCTATCCTTTTTGAGGCTAATAAAATCTCAGTTAGCTTCTTGGTTATCTAAAAAAGTAGCTTATTTATCTTTACTTTTAAGCCTTTTTGTGCTAGCTGCTTTCTTGCCAGTAATCGCTCAAGAAACAGTTTCACAAAATTCGTCTTCTACTACTATTTTAATTAAACAAGCAGAAATCAACTATAACCTGGGTGAATATCAGCGAGCAGCAGAATTATTGCAACAAGCCACAAATGAATTAGAAAATAATCGTCAACTGCAAGCTATTGCTTTAACTAATCTTTCCTTAGTTTACCAGCAACAAGGAGAATGGCAGTTAGCCCAAGCAGCAATTAATGAAAGTTTGACTATTTTACAGCAAGATACTAAAAATAATTTAGCCTTATTAGCACGAGCCTGGGAAGTCCAAGGCAAACTTCAACTAGCAATTGGAAAAGCCAGCGAAGCTATTACAAGTTGGCAAAAAGCTATAGACAACTACGAAAATATTGAGGATAAAGAAGGTAAAATTCGGACGAAAATTCATCAAACTGTTGCTTTACAAGAATTAGGTTTGTATCGCGAAGCTTTCAAACAACTCACTACAATTAAACCAGAAGAGATAGAAGCTAATTTGGTTCGAGGGGCTTGGTTACGAAATTTAGGTAATATTGTGCGTGTAGTCGGTAATGTTAACGAAATTGAAAGTATTTTACCAACAAATATTTGCCAGTTAAAGGAAGAAGAATCGACAGATTACTTAAAAATATCTGAGTGTTTATTACGAAATAGTTTAGCAACTATAGAAATAAGCAATTCGCCACAACTTAAAGCCGAAGTTTCACTCGACTTAGGTAATACTTATACGGCGATGTATCAACGCGCTAAAGACGCATTTCAGCGTGCAGTAACGCAAAGTAATAATCCAAACAAACAATGGGAATTAATTAAACAAGCTATCGAATATTACGAAAAGGCAGAAAATACTACTAATTTACTGCTTACGCTTCTCCAAGCCCAAATTAATCAACTAAGTCTTTTGATTGATTTCCAGCCACAGTTAGCTAAGATAAAAGATGAATTAGTTCGGCAAGAAGCAACAACTTCTATTCACAGACAAATTGAGCAAATACCAGATATTTTCGCAGAAATAAATAATTTATCTATTAGTAAATCAGCAATTTTTACTCGTATCAACCTAGCTAAAAGTCTGATTAATCTCGAAAACTATTCACAACCAGAATTAATCGAACAACTTTTATTGCAAGCTATCGAAGAAGCGAGAACTTTAGCCGACGTGCGAACCACAGCATACGCTCTTGGTACTCTTGGTAAGCTATATGAAGAACAAAAACAATGGGAACAAGCTTTAGAGAAAACCCAAGACGCTATTAGACTAACTGAAGAAATTCAAGCACCAGAGCTAGCATACCAGTGGGAGTGGCAGTTGGGAAGGTTGTTGCGAAATCAAGGAGAGATTGAGAGTGCTGTTGCTGCTTACGAAGTTGCTGTTAAAAACCTAGAACTGTCTCGTCAAAATTTTCTCATTCTTCAATCAGAAGAAAGATTTACTCTCCAAAATTCTCTAAATACTTTTTACCGAGAATTAATTGCTTTATTATTACCAAAAGACGACCTAAATCCCGACCAGGAAAACCTTCAAAAGTCTATTTATTATATAGAGTCACTCCAATTAGCAGAATTAGAGAATTTCTTAAAATGTAATTTAACAGATATTGAAACCGTACAATTAGAACGTAAAGATAGAGAAGATGAGCCAGTAGCACAGTTAATGGAGCGAACGAAACTATTTTTAAACAAAGCTCCAAAAACGGCAATAGTATATTCAGTAATTTTGCCAGACCATTTAGTAACTATACTTCAACTACCTAATGATAACAAGCTAGTTTATAGTTCTTCTAATAAAGATAGTTCAGCAGTTCAAAAATTAATTAGCGAGATTGATAATGTCCTAAAAAATACTTTGGCTATAAATGAAATTAAAAGAAAAGTTAAAGAGTTATACGATATTTCTTTACAAGGAGTTGAGCAAGAATTAAAAAGAGCAGGAATAGAAACTTTAGTTTTTATACTTGATTCTTCTTTGAGCCGTATACCAATGGCAAGTCTTTACGATGGACATCAATATTTAGTAGAAAATTACGCTTCTGTTTTAACTTCTAGTATTCAGTTTCTCAAACATAAACAGTTTACGAATAATCAATTAAAAGCTTTGATTGTCGGAGCTATAAAACAAAGACAAAATTATGATTCTTTGGAAGAAGAAGTTCCACAACAAATAAATAAAATTAAAGAAAATCTATCCAACTATGACATTTTAGATAATGGTAAATTTACGAAAAAAGCTCTTCGAGAAAAATTTCGATCTTCAGTTTACGATCTAGTTCATATAATTACACATGGTCAATTTAGTTCCGATCCCAAAGAGACATATATTATTACTGATGATGATTCTCAAGAATTCAACGAATACTCTATCAATATCAATGAATTCAGTAATTTACTTCAAACTAGAGACCAAAGTAAGTTGATAAACCTACTTTTTTTTAGTGCTTGTGAAACGGCATCCGGTGACAAGCGAGCAGTTTTAGGTATTGCAGGAACGGCAATCAGGTTTGGTGCAAACGCAACCATAGCAACTCTCTGGAATGTAAAACAAGAAGAAACTACTGATTTTGTAGATGAGTTTTACAGCAATTTAGTAAAAAAAGAGTTAAATATAGCACAAGCACTAAGGCAAACACAAATAACCATGATCGAAAGTGATAATTTTGAAATACGTCATCCTCGCAACTGGGCATCATTTATTATGGTAGGTTACTAATTTGTATTTGTCAAAAACAATGACTATTAATGACTATCTTAGCTACAACATTCAGTTAATTTTTCTTCTGCTAATTCTTCTAAGTCAATATCTGGATCTTTCAAAAATTCAGTTAATATTGCTTTACCTTTTTGAGGATCGAGAGGCATGATTTCTGTCAATATTGTAGTTAAACTTTCATGCCATAAACCATCTTTCGCATAAATTATTAATCGCTCTTCTGGTGTTCCTGTAAGTGAAGATATATCATCAAAGTTAGGAATAACTCTTTGATACTTACCAGTTACATAAATATTTTCTTGTTGCGAATTGCAAATAACAGTTAAAGACCAAAAATAATCTTGATTAAGCTGTAAAAGACCTACTGTTGGTGGTAGCGAAATTCTAATAATACCTGGAGTCCCAGTTAAGGAAAACTGTTCGCGATAAACTTCTTCATCTTGATAGTCTACTAATTGAAATTCTACCGAAAGACCTGAAGCATTATAAGGAACATAAAACCAAAAGATAGGATTTTCTTGAGATGTTAATGCACGCAAAGAATCATTTTTAAAGCCAGGTACTAAAGCGGTGAGAGGTTTTTCTACAGGTGAACATTTCTCCTCGCCGTAGTCTGGTTTTGTTGTTCTATCTCCGGGTGCATCGTCTTTAGCAGTGAGATCGCGAGGTACGAAATCTAAGCCAATGCTATCGTTTTCTTGGGCTTGAGCAACAAAGTTATTAGTTCTCGCTTTAATCCTGTATTGAGTGTGAACTAAGCTTATTTGTTCTGGTAAATAATTAGAGCCTAATAAACTAGCAATCAAAGTAATTTGTAAATGACGTTTAATAAATTTCATAGTCTAATTTAGTGAAGATAAATTAATTATTTTTTCTATTTTAATGTCATGTATCCTTTGACAGATATACCAGTTAGTAGCATAGCTATAACTGTAGGAACTAATGGTATCCAACCTCCATAATAACTCAAGAAAAACCAGCACGAGCTATATAGCATAACTAAACTTATACTACCAAAGAAAACTAAATGTACTATTGATTTGGTATTTTTCTGTTCGAGTAAATTAACTTTTAAAACAATAAAACTTACGATCAAAGACCAACTCCAAATCCAAAGGAAATCTCCTGGCAAATTCCAAGTCCAAATTAAAGGTAATTCGCCTTCAACTATGCTAATAAGATGACTTACCATTTGAGCTTGAAGAAATAAGTTAGGTAAAGGTAATTCATTTTTATAAGGTGTCTTAAAAGTATTATTGCTGCTTCCATCTCTACCAATTAAAACAATTTTGTTTTTTACATCCTCAAGAGAGAGTTGGTTATTGAAAACATCTGTAACGGATTTGACTTTAGCAATATCCTGAAGATAATTGTGATAAGGACGATAGTTAAGCATTACTTGAATACCTTTGTCTACATCCGGTTCGAGTGTTTTACCTGAATTTGTATTTGAGCGATGATATCCACCTCTATGAAGTTTTAAAGGAGCGAAAATATAATTGCCTATTTTAATAAACTTATCTTCTTTTCGATCATTTCTTTGAATATTTTCGGCTTTCAGGTAGCTAAGTGCTACCTTGAGGCTAAAAGCTTCAACTTCTTGTTGCGCTTTACAGGGTTTTGGATCTGGTAATGTCATTAACAATAGATGACGACGAACGACTTGATCGCGTGGATTATGTACAACATCGCCAAAACCAATCCTTTCTGAAGGAACATCAGTAGGAGCATATTTGGCTCCATCTTTTTCAGTTTCACCACTACATAATGCAATGAAGGAACCTTTTTGGAAGATAGATTTGAGATTTTTATATAAAGGATCTATACTTCCTTCCCGGTGAATATTTAAACCAATAACTCTGGGCTGATACTGTTGTAATTTTACTAAAAGGCGTTCTAAATTTTTATCGGATAAACTTCTTGCGCCTTGTCCTGTAGATTCTGGAGGTTGTTGTAGAAGTTTGAGATCTTCTTTAGTCACGCGGACAACTAAAATTCGATCGTCTGGTTCTTTAATAGGTCGCTGTTGCATGAGATGGTCGTAAGCAATAAGTTCCAAAGTTTGTAACTTTCCTTGCCATCTTCCCCACATAATCAAGCTTGTAATGATTAAGCTAGCAATAATTGCTACTCGAAGTTTACGCCATCTGGATCTGTTTTTTCGACGATCATTTTTCTTAGTTACTGTATGTTTTCTATGCGGCAGGCTAAGTAGCGAATTTTCCTCACTGATACTACTCAACTCTTCCCAAGTAGGGGGCAAAGTAGCGGGATTTTGGCAAATAACGGGCAACCAACTGGCGCAGGGAAACTCGCGCTCCAAGGCTCGAAGCCGATCGCGTGCCGATCGCACCGCCAGATAAAATGATTCTCCACTCGCAAAGGCGGTGAGGAAATACTTCAGAAACTCTTGAGCGACGCGATCGGGGACGAGTTCCCGCATGACAATCGTCAGGGGGATCTGGCGATCGCCAATCCGTTGTGCTAGCCCTAATCCGTCGCAAGAGTTGAAAATCGCTAACTGCAACCCTCTTTCTACAGCTTTTTTTAAGCCTATCCACAATTCATCTGTGGTAATAAATTCATCGGGATTGATATAAATTCGACCTTCATCTCCCTCAGTCAAGCTATGCCCAGCAAAAAAGATAATATCCCAATCTTGTTCCCAAAGGCGATCGTTTATTTCCAAATAACTTGGTTCCACTAAAAATGTTACTTCTGCATTCGGCAACTT
This sequence comes from Oscillatoria salina IIICB1, assembly GCF_020144665.1. Lineage (NCBI taxonomy): Bacteria > Bacillati > Cyanobacteriota > Cyanophyceae > Oscillatoriales > Oscillatoriaceae > Oscillatoria > Oscillatoria salina. The sequence continues at coordinate 35,945 of NZ_JAAHBQ010000036.1, forward strand.
CTTCAATAATTGTCGGTCTTTTTGAGTATCAATTCCTTCCTGGTGACCGAGAATTGCTAAAATTCTAATTCGTAATTTACCTGTTATTTGCTGAAAACGATCGGTGCGTCTGTATTCCGGCGGACTTAAACCAACCTCTGCTTTTCCATAACTCTTCACAAAATCCCAGAGATGCCAAGGAAGCTTTTGTAATTGACGATCCTCAGTCCGAATTAATACCCGAATTTCCTCTTCCCGACTTAACTCAGAACGTAATTCTCGATCTATTTCTCGAAAACTCTCAGCTTCTAACCAATCCTTAAACTCGGCTTCCAATTGTTTTGCTGACTCTTGACACTCTCTCAAATTTATCGCCCCTTCATTAATAATTTCCGTTGGTTTAATGCGATAAGGCGCTCCCAAAGGGCGATATTTTTCTAACCAATGTTCTTCTAAGTGGGTGGCTAATTCCGGATTTGCAGGTAACTCCTTTGTCATTTCTAGATCGGGGCGCATTCCTTCAACCCCAATTTCTAGATGCACTCGAAAGCCTTGCTCTTCGAGATTACCTTCTAATGTTAATACGACTAACTTACCCATCATCGCCACCTTAACTCTTTACTAGGAAAACTGAGAATTACGGACGAATTTAAAATAATTACCAACCATCTAAATCCTAAACTCATTTTTTTTCATTCCGCAAGTCTCTTTTTAGGTTCAGATTAAGTTCAAATTAGGTTCAAATTAAGTCTAAACTATAAACTCTTCGGTCAAGATCGCATCACCTAAGTTTACTTGGACGCTAAAAATTTCTCCTGTTTCAGCAGTAAACTTAAACTTAATGCTCTTACTACTTCTAGCTTGACTTTTCATGACTTCTTCTCCTTTGCTATCCAGTATACATAGCTGCAAGTTATCTGGTAAATAAGTATTTTCACCAGTAGGAGATATCTGTACCCAAATTGCCATTTCTGGTATTGCTTTTGATTCTAATCCCACTAATAAAGCAATTCGTTCGCCAGCATTTTCTAACTCTAAAACTTTACCTCGCTTAATGCCATCAGGACTATTGTTGACTAATTTTTTATTCAACACTCCTGGACTACGAAAATTAAAGGCTAGTTGGTTTAATTGTGGCTGACAAAGTTCTTCAATTGTTTGCCAACTAGCAGTAAATATATCTTCTATCCAGTCGCTTAAATGTACTACGGGTGGCAATTTGTCAATTAATTCATCTAGCGGTTTAAACTGACTAAGTAGTAGCTTAGCTGTAGTCACTTTGGCAACAAAGCCAACGATAGTAGCTTCAGTTAAAGCTTGATTCATCTGCACTGCTATATAGCCAATTCGATCTGAGCATACTTCGAGTGGTATTTCGCAAAATTCCGCTTCAGGTAGGACAAAACGACACTCTAATTTACCAATATCTTTTACCTCTAAATCAGCAATATTTCCTAGGGTTTGCATTGCTGGATGCCAACTATCGCTAGCAGCTAAATTTGTCTCAATCCCTAAACATTTGAGATGGAAATTTACTGCTAATACCGCTAAAGTATTGAGATAAACTTCTTTTCTTTTTTGCGGTTGTGAGTGAAAGCTACGAAACTTTTGGGCTTGCTCGTGGTCTTTGATTGTAATTGGTACGACGAGCGGATAATTTTCTTTGTTTAATGAATAATCTGTTTGGTATTTCATCATTTTTCTGGTTCTGGTGGGAACTGTATCTATTGAAAGTGTTCTTGAAATAAAGGAGCGAATTTTTTTAAGCAACGCTGATAAAACCGACTTAGAGTGGACACACTAATTGACAAACTAGAGCTTATTTCTTCCCAGGAATAACCGTCTGTTCGCCTGAGAAAAATAGATTGAAAATTAGCTCCTGGATGAGAACGGATATGCGTTTCTCGAAAAATACCCTCTGAATCTTCTTCAACAAAATGTTTGACTTCTTCGGAAAAAAAATAATTTTGTTGTTCGTTTACTTCTAGAGAATCATTTATTTCTAATTCATCTATACTTAACCTTTTAATTTGTGCTGGTTCTATCCGCTGATGTGCAATTGGCATGAATTCGCGGCTTGCTTGAATAAAAAATCTTTTAAAGTAAGGTTTTATCCACTGTAATACTTCCCCTTTTTCAGGATTATAATTGTTAATGTTTTGACAAATATAGAGAAAAAGTTGTTGTTTAGCTTCGCTGAGAATTTCCTCATAAAAACCTTTAAAACGACCTGGATAAAGACAGGGAAGTACGCGAGGGCGTTGCATAACCCTAATTAGTTTATCCAAGGCTTTGCGGCGCTTTCTGCTTCCTGGAGAGTACCTCTGGACTTCTAAAGCTAGCTCTTTTAAGTATTGGTCTAGTTCGCTCATATCATTGGGAATATACACCCTTCACCTCAGTTCAATCTCAATTGCGTTGCTGACCTCTATTAAGTTCTCGGTTTTCCAGGCTGGATTTTGTGCCAATTTACTAAAAGTTTACGAAAGTTTATAAAGCCTAGGCAGGGGAGAGGGTAGCCACGGGGGGCTACCCCTACATTTCGCGATCGCCAACTGTAAAGTTATGTAAAAAGATCGAGCTTTTGCACAAAAGTCACCCCTCAAAAACGAGTGCTAAGTAGAGGGTTGCGTAAATTTACTCATCGCCTCACCACTGAGAGTAGGTATTTACCATGATTTTGATTCGCGAATTGGTCAAACAAGCTTTAGCCACTGGCTATCTAACTCTGGAAACAGAACAACAACTGAGACAGTTGCTACAGAGAACCAAGTATGGAAGAGAAGACTTAGACGCTTTTATGTGTTTACAAGAAGCGGCGATCGCGGGTCAAGTCCAGCAAGAATCTCGCCAATTATTCGGTTCATAGCCACTTCGAGATATTTTTCTAACACCAAACATCCTTATTTTCTTCGATTTAAATCTCACCAAAAAGTTAGCCTGACAACTACCATGAAAAATCAATCAATCCAGGGTCAAACAATGAAACAACTAGCAACTTTCTCCACAAGCTTGTCTTTAATCCTAATGGTTGCATCATCTGCTTCAGCACAATCCATCGATTTCGAGACAATTAACGAGCAATTATCTGACGGTAGTCTCAATTTAGATGATATAAAAAGTGATAACCAGTTGTCGTCATCAGACCTAGAAAAATTTATCAATTTTGAGGGAATTGATGGGATATTACCTGATGGTAGTGAGGCTTTAGACGACATGAAAATTACCGATCAGTTTTCATCTTTAGGTATTACTTTTGGTATTGATGCTAACCTTGATGGTATTAATGACCCCGGTAAATCGCCAGTTTTGGAAGCCGTTGGTTATAGTAAGAAAGATCCTAAATCTGGCTTTGCAAACGGTCATCTCAGTAAATTAGATGTAGCTGCACCTTCATTTGAATCACGATTAGGAAGTTTCTTTTTGAGAACCGATACACCCAAGAAGACTATCAAAGAGCAAAACCTTTTAATCACTTACAATTCTCCCACATCAGGAGCATCAGGAGAAATTTGGGACATTGATGGTGGAATACGTGGAACAGAACAATGGAGAATTGAAGCACTTGGTCAAGATTTATCAGTTATTGACTCAATTCTTAGTCCGTTAGGAACAACACTTACTCTTGATGCTAAACCTTGGTTATGGTCTTTCGATCGAGATGTTGCTGACATTAATGCTATTCGCTTTAATTTTGTTGGTACGAAAAAGAACGTTGCTGGATTAGCTTTCGATAATTTTTCAGTATATTCTGTTGAGAATTCCGAAAAAGTTCCCGAACCAACTTCTGTCTTAAGTTTATTAACTTTTGGAATTTTCGGGACGATGCTGCTGAAGCGCAAACAGAGAAAAACTCCCAAAGAGTTAGGTATTAATTAATTGCAATTTCCCTTCTAACTGTTGCCATACCTAACTTCATTTTCAACTCTACAAATCAACTCAATCGGACAACTACCATGAACAATCAATCAATCCAGGGTCAAACAATGAAACAACTAGCAACTTTCTCCACAAGCTTGTCTTTAATACTAATGGTTGCATCATCCGCTTCAGCACAATTCATCGATTTTGAGGCAATTGATGGCATATTACCTGATGGTAGTGAGGCTTTAGATGACCTGAAAATTACCGATCAGTTTTCATCTTTAGGCGTTACTTTTGGTATTGATGCTAATCTTGATGGCATTGCTGACCTCGGTAAATCGCCAATTTTGGAAGCCGTTGGTTATAGTAATAAAGATAAAATATACGCCTTTTCCAACGGCAGTATTGGTAAAAAGGATACGGTTGCACCTTCTTTGGAATCACGATTAGGCAAGTTCTTTTTGAGAGCAGGAGAAGTTGGGAAAACGAAAAATAAAAAACAGTTAAGTCTTCTCATCACATACGATTCTCCCACATCAGGAGCCTCTGGTGAAATTTGGGATATTGATGGTTCAGATGATTTTAAGCACGAACAATGGAGAATTGAAGCACTTGGACAAGATTTATCAGTTATTGATTTTGTTGATAGTCCAATAGGAGGTAAAGACGTTAATTTGGATGGAAAACCTTGGTTTTGGTTTTTTGAGCGAGATGTTGCTGATATTAACGCCATTCGTTTTAATGCTATAGGTTCAAGAGATGCTAAACATACAGGATTAGCTTTCGATAATTTTTCAGTACGTTCTGTTGAGAATTCCGAAACAGTTCCCGAACCAACTTCTGTCTTAAGTTTATTAGCTTTTGGTACTTTCGGGACGATGCTGCTGAAGCGTAAACAGGGAAAAACTTCTGAAAAGTTAGGAATTAATTAATTCCAATTTCCCTTCTAACTGTTGCCATACCTAACTTCATTTTCAACTCTACAAATCAACTCAATCGGACAACTACCATGAACAATCAATCAATCCAGGGTCAAACAATGAAACAACTAGCAACTTTCTCCACAAGCTTGTCTTTAATACTAATGGTTGCATCATCCGCTTCAGCACAATTCATCGATTTTGAGGCAATTGATGGCATATTACCTGATGGTAGTACGGCTTTAGATGACCTGAAAATTACCGATCAGTTTTCATCTTTAGGCGTTACTTTTGGTATTGATGCTAATCTTGATGGCATTGCTGACCTCGGTAAATCGCCAATTTTGGAAGCCGTTGGTTATAGTAATAAAGATAAAAAATCCGGCTTTTTAGGGGGTGTTAACAATGGTCAACCAGATGTAGCTGCACCTTCATTTGAATCACGATTAGGAAAGTTCTTTTTAAGAGGGGGTGAACTTCATCGTACAAAAAATAAAAAAAACTTAAATCTTTTAATCTCTTACGATTCTCCCACATCAGGAGCATCGGGAGAAATTTGGGACATTGATGGTTCAATATATGGAACAGAAAAATGGAGAATTGAAGCTCTTGGTCAAGATTTATCAGTAATTGATTTTGTTCTTAGTCCAATAGGAGGTAAAAATGTCAATTTGGATGGAAAACCTTGGTTATGGTCTTTTGATCGTGATAATGCTGACATTAGTGCTATTCGCTTTAATTTTGTCGGGACAAAGCCAGGAAGTAACGTAGGATTAGCTTTCGATAATTTTTCAGTACGTTCTGTTGAGAATTCCGAAACAGTTCCCGAACCAACTTCTGTCTTAAGTTTATTAGCTTTCGGTACTTTCGGGACGATGCTGCTGAAGAGCAAACAGAGAAAAACTCCCAAAGAGTTAGGTATTAATTAATTGCAATTTCGCTGTTTCGAGCTACAGTTTTGTCTAAACCCCCCCTAATTCCACTTACAAAGGGGGGACAAATGCTTTTTTCAGTTTGTTAGAAAAGTAAGCAAAATATCTGTTAAATAAGCTACATTCATAGCATGAAATTTCAGGGTGCGGCAGTTCATCGAACTTAAATCAAAAATGTCAAAGGAGTTTTCTATGTCTCACCAAAATCACTCTGTTGTTGAATGTCCTCGCTGCGGAAGACACACGATAGTTCAGGAGTCTGCAACTCAGTGGACTTGTCTTAACTGTAGCTTTTCTAAGGATTTGTCTAAGCCAGGTTTGGGAAGCTTGGTAATAGTGTTAGGCTTAATTTTTCTGGCGATCGCGCTTTTATTGGCTTAGGCGATCGCGTTTATTCCTTCCCGATTTCGTCTTAGGAAATACCTAGTTAAATTTTTGGATAAATTTGAGCTTTTTTGCACAAAAATGACTACCCAGATCCCTAAAAACGATCTTATCTGACAGAACCGCGATAAATTCGCTCTGCTTGTTCGGGAGATAACCAACTAGCAGGATGTCCCGGAGTAGGTGGTAGTAATTCTTCGGGATCTCGTGGTTGTGGGGGACCTACGGGAGAAACATATTCGTGACGCACTGCATCGTAAGCAAAAACTCTCCCAGCTTCAATGCTATAAACCCAAGCATGGAGAGAAAGATTTCCTTGGCGAATTTTTGAGTGAATCATCGGATAAGTACGCAGATTTTCAATTTGCGTCAAGACATTTTCCGCAATAGTTATTTCTAATAAAGCTTCACCTTCGAGAGTAGAATAATTTTCTTTAACTAGCCTTCTAGTAGCTTCCGCTTGCTTTAACCAGTCATAAACTAAAGGCATTTCTTCCTTTAATTGATCCATTTTTAGCAGTCCTTTCATTGCACCGCAGTGAGAGTGACCGCAAACAATAATATCTTGGATACCTAAAGCTTGGACTGCATATTCAACTGCTGCACCTTCGCCGCCATTTGTTGCTCCGTAAGGCGGAATCATATTACCAGCATTGCGGATAACAAATATTTCGCCAACTTGGGCGTTAGTAATTAAATTTGGGTCAACTCTAGAGTCAGAACAAGTAACAAATAATACTCTTGGTTTTTGTCCATGAGAAAGTTGCTCAAATAGTTCTTGGTGGGTAGAGAAATAGCTAGTTTGGAATTCCCGCAGACCTTTAATTAATTTTTTCATCTCATTTGTCAAACATTAGTTTTGGTTACTCGATTATTCTTTTTAACATCAATGGTTCTTTTTGTCTAGGTTTTCAGGTGACTCCAAGCAAATTAGATTGAGATTTTTTATTTGGGGTATAACAGGTAGATCGGTTTTGCTCGTGATTATTCAATCATTTTGCGTAACTCTGCTTCACTGAGTTGGGTAATCTTTAATTTCTGCGCTTTTTCCAGCTTAGAACCGGGATTTTCTCCTACGACTAAGTAATCGGTTTTGCTGCTTACTGAACTACTAATTTTTCCCCCTGCTTGTTTAATCAAATCTTCGGCTTCAGCACGTTTTAAGTTTGGTAAAGTTCCCGTGACAACAAAGGTTTTTCCTGCTAGGGATTGTGTCTGGCGAGAAGTTTCTCGATCGCTTGATTTTGCCAATTGTAAGTCAGCAGCTTGCAAACGTTCAATTAAGGTTTGATTAGCCGGAATTTGGAACCACTCAGAAACGGCTTGAGCAATTTCCGAACCAATACCATTTATAGCTGCTAAATTTGCTGTTTGGGCTTGTGCTAATTGCGCAATTGTGGTAAAATAATTTGCCAGTAATTCAGCATTAACTTTACCCACATAACGAATACCTAAACCATAAAGCACGCGAGAATAAGGTTGTTTTTTAGATTCCGCGATCGCGTTAACTAATTTCTGAGCAGATTTGGTTCCCATTCTCTCTAAGGAAGCGATTTGCTCGACTGTTAAATCGTAAAGATCGGCAACAGAATTAACTAAATTAGCCTCAACTAATTGCCGGACAATTTTTTCGCCCAAACCGCGAATATCTAAAGCATCGCGACTAGCCCAATGTACTAAACTACCTCTTAAAATAGCTGGACAAGAAGCATTTATACAGCGAGTTGCGGCTTCATTTTCCGGTTTAACTAAAGGTTGATTGCATTCCGGACAATTGTGCGGCATTTGGAAAGTTTGACTATTTTCGGGACGCAATTCTGGTAAAACTCGGACAATTTCCGGGATAATTTCTCCAGCTTTGCGAATAATTACTGTATCGCCAATTCGCACATCTAATTGTTCGATAAAATCTTTATTATGAAGTGTAGCTCTTTGGACAGTTGTCCCTGCTAATTCTACTGGTTGGAGAAGCGCCAGTGGCGTAACTGCGCCAGTTCGCCCCACATTCACAGTAATATTTTCTACTTGAGTTGGAGCTTCTTCGGCGGGATATTTCAAGGCGATCGCCCAACGAGGAAATTTTTGCGTAAAGCCTAATTTTTCTTTTAATTCGTGAGAGTTAAGCTTCACGACTACGCCATCAGTAAGATAAGGTAAATTCTGTCTCGCGTTATCCCAAGAATTGTAATAATCTGCTACTGCTTCTAATGACTGAAAAACTTGACGATGGGGGTTAACTTTAAAGCCCATTTCTTGCAGTAATTCTAGAGACTCCCATTGTGTAGTCGGATTGAAGAATTCGTCTGAGGAAATTCCGGGTACTTGCAGATTGTCTGGTTGTGATTTTTCCGCATCAGCAATGTACAAAGTATAAGCAAAAAAAGCTAACTTTCGTTCGCTGACAATTTTGGGGTCTAACTGTCGCAAAGTTCCGGCTGCGGCATTGCGAGGATTAGCAAATAAAGCTTCTCCGGCTGTGGCTCTTGCTTGATTAATTTTTTCAAAAATATCGATAGGTAAAAAAGCCTCGCCCCGCACTTCAACTCGCGCTGGTGGATTGTCTAAATTTAAGCGTAAAGGTATTGTTTGAATCGTGCGGATATTTTGGGTAATATCTTCGCCAGTTACGCCATTTCCGCGAGTTACACCACGTACTAATAAGCCATTTTCATAAGTTAAAGCGAGCGCTGAACCGTCAATTTTTAGCTCACAAACATACTCAAAATTATCTGGTATTGAAGCTAAATGACGCTGCCAACGTTCCTGCCATTTTGTGAATTCGGCGAGATTAAAAGCATTTTCTAAACTGTAGAGAGGGATATTGTGACGAACAGAAATAAACTTATCGGCAGGGATGTCACCAACGCGCTGAGTTGGACTATCTGGTACAATTAATTCCGGATACTGAGTTTCTAACTCTTCTAGTTCCCGATAGAGGCGATCGTAGACAGCATCTTCCATTATCGGCTCGTCAAGCACATAATAGGCATAACTTGCCTTTTGTAGTTGTTGTCGCAATTGTGTTGCTCGTTGTTGAATTTCTGGCGATGCTGATGCCATTATTTTTCTCCACTGTACCCATTTATTTATACCATTTACATAAACTAATGCTACAGACGCAAACCTGTAGAGACTAAAATGCAACGTCTCTACACAATTTAATGTAGCGTAGATAAAGCAAATTGGTATTAGTTTAATCTTTTTCTCAGGTTCGTAGTAAAGATTTGGCGATTTTTTTCAGAAAATTTGACTTGAGATTATGACTGACTAGGTGTTATTTCTAAAGGGAAAACAAGCGTAAAAGTAGAACCATTTCCTACTTCCGATACTAGATTAATTTCTCCCTGTAATAATTTTACTAATTGAGCGACGATCGCTAAACCTAAACCTGTACTTCCGTCTTGATTCGCACCCGCAGTAGTGCGAGCAAATGGTTCAAAAATCGTTGCTTGCTCTTCTGGTGCAATCCCAATACCCGTGTCGGCTACGGTTAAAGTCCAAGTCTTGTCTTGTGAAGCTTGACAAAAAACCGTTATTGTGCCTGAATAAGTGTAGCGAATGGCATTACTGAGCAAGTTCGTGAGAATTTGCTCTAAGCGAGAGGGATCGGTAGTGACTGTCACCGGAGCGCGATCGCCATCGACAATCAATTGCAAATCTTTTTCTGTAACTAAAGGTAAAATTGTTTCTACTGCGCGATCGACAATTGTTCTTACATCAACTTCAATTAGTTGCAGTTGAATGTTACCAGCGTCGTGACGCAAAATTTCCAGCCCATCATTAATTAACTGTAATAATTGTTTGCTGGAACGCAATACTCGATTAAGCATATCGATAGTTTGATTTGCTTCCGAATTTTCCTGACTCTTTTGCTGACGCAACAGCAATTGCGAGTAGCCCATAATCGAGTTAAGTGGTGTTTTTAGTTCGTGAGTAAACTGAGAAAAATTATTTTTATCCAGTTGCACCATACGCTTTAATTCTTCATTTGTTTTAGTCATTTCTGATTGCAACTGTTCCAGTTTTTCAGTACGCTCGGTAACAAAATGATCGAAACATTGAGCGCTTGCTTCGTCAATTACAGCATCAATGACGCGAAAAGTATAAATTAATTGTTCGGATGTTAATTTCAATAATTCTTCTGATAAAACTCGAAAAATTGTCTGGCGTAAAATTCGATATTCTCTCGTTATTTCTGCTGCATTAAATCCTTGTTCGGCGCGAACTTTTCCGTGTTTAAAGCTAGCATTATTGAGTTCGTCAAGTTCATTTTCTGAAACTAAAATGTCACGATCTAAAGCTGAAATTATGGCATTTAATACTTCGGGAAATGAATCTTCTAGAGCTGTAGCTGACAATTTTCTCGAGCTATTTATTTGCTCATTTTGACGCACATTCTTTTTCCATTGAGCAAATATTTGCTCAAAATTATTATTAATTATTTGACCGATTTCTTTCATCGATAAAGACATTTTTAGGCTGGAGATTATTCAGCTTTACTTGAATTAAAGTAGATAAATTTTTTCAGGAGCATCCTGCTAGCAATCACCAATAATAGTGACGCGATCGCGAAGCAGATGCAACGCAGCGAGTATCGCTCATCATCCAAACCAATTGGGTTTCAAACTCAGAGGGAAGATCTCGCACAAAAAAGCGAGTTTTCAGGAAAGCTTGTTGGTAACGGTGAGCCAGATAAATGCGTTCAGGATCGTACCAAGCTCAAACTTTTATTTCGATCTACCTCGGTTTCCAGACAAACTGAGCTAAGTTATTTTAGCAAAAATAGACTACATTAGACTACAAAAGTCTCAATAGCTAAAATTGTTGCCAAAATTAACCTTATTTCTATTTTTAATCTAACTAATTAGAAATCGATCTTCCCAAAAACAGCTAAATTTGCCTACAACATACCTGCATCAACCTGTAAAATTGTAAGATTTATTTAACTCCTAACGAACATCAGAGGTATTTAATTAAATGACAGTTGCTAGCGCAATTCCAGCATTTTGTCAAGGCATTCAATATTTTGGCGAAGACTTACCTTATTTTGACCAATATGGAAAAGAAGCGGCGATCGCCTCCGACCAAAAAGCGATTTCTGCTCCCAAGGACAAAGCCGCAGTATACCAAACCTTGTTAGCCGCAGATGCCCTGCGTTACTTAACTTTACAAGTGACCGCATCCAAAGCATCAGGACACCCAGGAGGCTTTGCGAGTATTGCTGACGCGATCGCCTCTTTAGTCATGTTAGGTTACAAAAATATTATCACCGAAGTCGGACATCACGCCCCAGGATTTTACAGTAATATGTTCTTGGATCGTTCCCTAGAAGACATGGGAATCAAAACCGTCCAAGATATGCGCGATCGTTTCCGCGAAATGCACGGACTCCTCGGACACCTCTCCGGACAAATTCCCGGACTCCTCAACCCCGCCGGACCCCTCGGACAAGGACAACACTTCGCCATGGCGGGCGCAAAACTGCATCCTGACCAACTTTTCCCCGTAACTATCGGCGACGGCGGTATCGGCGAACCCTACGTCATGAGTAGCTTTGGTCACTTCAACACCGCTTACCCCCAAGTTACCAACTTCCTGCCCATCTTAGTTTGGAACGGCTACTCCCAAGAACATCACAGCATGGTTTCCACCAAAACCAACGACGAAATGATTGAATATTGGGCAGGAAACGGCTTCCGCGAAATTATTCTCGTCGATGCCAAAGTTTACGACGACTCCAACCAAGCCAGCGATTACGTCGATAGTACCCTGTTTTCTTTCGACAAGCGCCTGGAATTCGTCCAAGCCGTCTTAGAAGCCACCGACAAAGCAGCTAAATCTGCAATGGACGGCAAACTCACCGTTTTAATTATCAAACAACTCAAAGGTGCAGGCGTACACAAACGAGGCGCACAAGCACACAATCTTTATGCTGGCGATACTGTCGAAAAAGACTACATTGTTAAAGCTTTAAAAGACCGTGCCTTACCTGCTGAAGCTTGGGAATTAATTCGCACTAATTTCGTTCGTTCTAATGGTGGACCTGCTGCCAAAACCGTCGTCACCGAGAAAGAATTACCTCTCTCTGATTTAGGCGAATTACCATTAACAGAATACCCTGTTGGTGGCGAAAAACAAGTTGCAACAACCGCAATGGGTACAGTAATTGCTCATGTGGGAAAACAAGACCCCAACTTTATTCTTACCAACGCTGACGGTAATGCCGCATCGGGAATTAATAACGTCAATATCGCCTTAAAAATCGTTCACCCTACCCCCGACGAAATTTATTACCAACAACCTCAAGGACAAGTTTACGAACCATTAAGTGAAGATGCTTGTGCCGGGTTAGCAGCAGGTTTAGCTTTATTTGGCGCACGAACTTTGTGGTGTTCCTACGAATCTTTTGCCATCAACGGATTACCAATTTGGCAAACAGTAACCCAAGCAATGGCAGAATTACGCCGGACAACTCCCGCAACAATTACTTTATTTACTGCCGGGGCTTTAGAACAAGGGCGTAACGGTTGGACGCACCAACGTCCGGAAATTGAAAACTATTTCGCTGCGATGATGCGAAATGGTAATGTTTTCCCGTTATTTCCTTGCGATGCTAATAGCATTCAAGCTTGTTATGAATGGGCGTTAACTAAGAAAAATAAGGGGATTACAATTACTGCTTCCAAGTCACCTTTAACCATTCGTTCTACCTTTGAGCAAACCCGTCAAGCGTTAGTTGATGGCGCATTTGTTTTAGAGGAAAATGCTGGTGAGAAAACTGTTGTTTTTGCCGTTATTGGCGACATGACTTTAATTCCGGTTTACGAAGCAGCAGCACAATTAAAAGCTCAAGGAATTGGCTCAAAAATTGTTTCCGTAATTAGTCCTCGTCGCTTATATCGTCCTAGCGATACTGCTTGGGAAACTTGCTCAGAAAAAGACGGCGGTTTCTTAGATGATGCTGGCTTTGAAACAATGTTTGGCGGCGATGCTTTAATTGGGGTTACTGGCGGTTCCAGTGCGATGTTAGAACCAATTATGTTACGCAGTAATAGCAAGCGAGATACCTTTGCGTGGAAGCGTGGAGACACTGCTGCTTCGGCAACAGAAGTCATGGAAATTAATGGAATTACTGCTGAGAATATGGTCAAGAGAGCAACTGAATTAGTTGGATAGTTAGAGTTCCTGTAGAGACGTTACCTGCAACGTCTCTACACAATTTCAGGTTGTCAAGCTGGCGATTGCACTACATTTTCTTAGATAATTCAGAGTAATTCTCGTTCGGCATCTTTAATAGTTATCATCAAAGTGAATGGATTAACTGGCGAGGTCATAAATCCACATTTTTCCAGATAAAAACTTTGAGCATTTTCATCAATCGCCTGAACCAAAAGAGCTTTAATTCCAATAATTTTGGCTGCTTCTATACTGCGCTTAATCGCATCTTTTACTAGACCTTTTCCTAAACCTTTATTTCGATGATTAATATCTACAGCTAGACGACCTAAAATTATTACGGGGATTGGATTTGGCATATTTCTTCTTACTTTACCAGGTGCTTGAAAACGCTCCAAACTCCCCGACGCTAAACAATAATAAGCGATAACTTTATTGTCTTCAGTACAAACAACATAAGTTCGAGAACCCCGATTTTTTCCCCTTTCAGCGCTTGGTTTTTCAGCCAATCATTCAAAACTTGATTTTCACAATTAAAGTTTTCTACGTTGTGTTTTTCGTTGATTGGTTCTGGTTGCTTATACCTTATTCCCAAGGCGCTTTTTCCTTTAGTAACTGAGCTAATTTCTCATTGAATTTTGTGGGACGGTCAAGAATTTCGTTGAATGCTTCCCACTGTTCATCAGTAAGGTAAAAAGTTTTTTGCTCTAATAAAGTTTCTGTAGCCGCGTGGTAAGCAGCATCAATCACAAACGAAGTGCGAGTTTTACCGCAAACTTGTGCAGCAGCGTCAATTATTGAACGTATTTTGGGGTGAATTCTTAAATTGACCGTCTCAGACCGTAGTTGTTGTTCTGTACCCATATTAATATCTGTGACTAATGAGAGTGTATATATATTATACATACATTTACTGACAATGATTATGCTCAAGGATAAAATCTCGGCAGGTAATAACCTCAAAAATTATTAATGATATTTATAGTAGTCGAACTAATTCCTATAGTCATTCTGGTAAATAATCTAATTCAAGTATTTTCGACTCAGAAAAAGGACATCCTTCCGGAAAAGTATCTAAATGTAAATTAGTTTTCTTCGCAGTAAGGTGACGAGCTTTTCGATAACAATTAGACAATACTTCCGCTAAAAATGGCTTGAGACTAGGACTATCTTCAAGTAATAATTCTAGACAGATTCGCTGTTCGCTAATTGTACTACTCCAGCTTGGGCTTCTTTTTTCTGATTGATATTTCCACTTCAGTAAGTGCATTAATAAAACAATTAAGCGACTTTTTAATTCTCTTTTTTCTCTTTTTACCATGCTGGCAATTTCTTCAATCAGATTATCTAAATCTACCTGATGAAATTTATTTTCTCGTAACAAATTTGCGGTAGTTTCTGTCCAGAGATAGAAGTCGCGATCGTAGAGATTTGTTTGAAAAGTTAAATCTTTTTTAATAAAAATCTCAAATTTGGTTAATTAATTATATTACAGGCAAGATTAATTTAATTATCTAGCGGGCATTTTGCCCGCACTACTTACGAACTTTCGCCACCAACAACAACATTACGAATGCGTAAAGAAGGTCCACCACATCCTACAGGTAAACCACTTTGTCCGCCTTTACCGCAACCGCCGGACTCGTCCCAATAAAAATCATCGCCGATTCCTTCAATATTTGCCAAGGTTTTGAAGACGTTACCGGAAAGGGTGACATCTCTGACTGGTTCGGCTATTTTACCATTGCGAATCATCCAAGCTTCTCCGGCGCTAAAGGTGAACATTTCGCCGTTTGTCATTCCCCCTAACCAGTTACGGGCGTAAACTCCTTCTTTGATATCCTGAAATAAATCTGCGACTGGGGTGTTACCTCGCTCGATCCAGGTATTCGTCATGCGGACGATGGGGGGATAATGGTAATCTAAGCAACGAGCGTTACCTGTGGGGGTTTCTCCTAATTTTCCCGCAGTTTCGCGAGAATGCAAGCGTCCGACTAACATCCCATCTTTGATTAATTGCGTGGTTGTCGCGGGCGTACCTTCATCATCATACAAGTAACTGCCGCGATGTCCTGGAGGTGCTGCGCCGTCAAAGATTTGTAACATTTCTGGACCAAATCTGCGTCCCATACTCATTACTTCTAATAAGTCGGGATTTTCGTATGCCATATCTGCTTCTGAGAGGTGTCCAAATGCCTCGTGAACGAACAAACCTGTGAGAATGGGATCGATGACGACTGTGTAAGTATTACCCTTTACAGGGGGCAAAGCGAGGGCATCCACGGCACGTTGAGCAGCACTTTGCACCTGTTCTTCCAGTTGGGTAAGATCCTCGTAAGCTTTGCGCGAACCTGTGGTTTCTCTTCCAGTTTGCACAATTTCGCCGTTACGTGCGGTGGCTGCGAAGCGCATTTCCAAATCTGCCCAAGCTTGTTCGATTAAGATACCATCAGAGGTAGCGAGGATGATTCTTTGGTTAACATCACCGTAACGCACCGAAGTTGTGGTCACAATCTCGCTGTAGCCGCGTAAAATTTGATTGTAGCGATCGCATAATGCTTTTTTCTCAGCCAAAGGTACATTGCGCGGATCTGTACCCGTCAATGGTACACGAAAAACCCCTTGCACCGCAGGCACAGGCGCAAGTAAAGTTTCCTCATCACCAACTATTCTCGCAGCCGCGATCGCTTCTTCCACTCGTTGAGTTAAATTATTAAGTTGGTTAAAAGTAGCAAAACCCCAACCTCCTTTATAACAAGCCCTTACCTGTCCGCCCAGAGAAATCCCTTCACTGAGGGTTTCGATTTTATCTCCTCGTAACAAGATATTCGTTCCCTCGGATTCTTCCAAGCGAATTGCTAAAAAGTCTACACGGTCTTGATAACGTGCAATCAAATCAGAAAGTAAATTTTTCTTATCGGTAAGTAGATCGGGCATAAAATAGAGGGATTGGGGACTGGGGATTGGTGATTAGGAATTGGGATAGAAGGAATATTAGGAGTAAATTAGTGACTCCAACTACCTACCAACCATTTTTAACTAAAAAGAGAGCTATTGCCAATATTTTTCGATCGAGCATAATAGAAATATAACTTTTCGGTGCCAACGGAGGCAAGTGAGCAGACAGCAAAAGCTAAGATTTAATTTAGCCTATCTCGCTGCTGCTTGTTTATCCCTCCTCAGTAGTGGAATTTTGCTATCTGTTGCTTTCCCCGCTAACAAACACAAGTCTCCCGACTACATCAAAACTGTAGATTACCAATTATTCCAGACAGGAGACATAATTTTTCGCGGGGGAAATAGCTTACTTTCCCAAGCAGTAACTTCAGCCGACGCTGGTTCTCCATTTTCTCATGTTGGCTTAGTTAAAATTATCGGCGATCGTCCTTTTGTTATTCACGCATCTACTGGAGAAACCTTTGACGACGGGACAGTAAAAATTGATTCCTTAGAAGCATTCTTAGCCAAAGATAACGCTTCGGTTGTTGCAATTTATCGTTTACAAGTATCAGAAGCAACCATTTCCCAACTAGCCGCCGAAATTGCGACAAGTTATGCACAAGAAAATTTAGCTTTCGATGCAGAATTCGATTTAACTACCCCAGATAAATTATATTGCACCGAATTAATTTGGAGAGCATATTTAACCGCAGGGATCGATCTCACAGACGGCAAATTTGACAAATTGCAACTTCCGATGCGTCAGGGAGAATATCTGTTACCCAGTCGTTTGTTATCTAGTCAGTATCTCAAACAAGTTTATTTTTTCCAACTAGAAAGGTAGGTTTGTGATGAAAAGAAGAAAATTTGTTTTAACCGCAATTATAGCAGGTACTTCTGTGCTTGTCTATGGCTGTTTCAACACTGGTCCCGCAGGAACCGTTAAGCAATTTTACCGTTCTTTAGAAGCCGGAAAAGTAGAAAACGCTGCAAATATGTTTTCCTCGACAGTTGTGAAAACAATGGGTATTGATAAACTCAAAACTGGTTTAACCCAAGGTGTAAGAGAAATTCAAGAAAAAGGAGGCATAAAATCGATTAAAATTCTCAACGAGGATGTAGTTGGAGAAGTAGCAGAAGTCACTTATACAATTGAATTTGCCAACGGAACTACCGAAACCGAAACCACAAAATTAGTCAAAGAAAACGATGAATGGAAAATTAGCCCAAGCAAGTAATATTTAGTTGTTTGGAAATGAGCTAATCATTTATACTAATTTAAGGGCAAATAAATAATGCAATCCTGATATTCATTATCTTCAGAAGCCAGGGCTACTAAGATTAATTCTGCCAAATTTTCGTCAATACTTAGATTAGAATTGAGAATAAAAATCCCTGGAATATTACGACTAGCTGTGATACGATCGGCTAGATGAACAGGCATAGAGGTACGATTATTTGTGACAAGTGCAAAGTTATTTTCTTCACACCAGCAGAGTATTTCTGGGTCAAGGGTACTTTTAGGGGGTGTGTCCTTTTCTCCTACCACTTTAATTAATATATTAGGTTCCCGGTTTCTAATTTGATTAGCATAGAGAGGATTGACATTTTCATCAATAAGATAATTAAGCGTCATTATTTTTTATTTGCGCTTTTAATTTACGTTTTAATTGTTTAAACTTCTCGGAAACAGGTGGAGGATTAAGTCGCTGTTGTTCTCTCATTTTTTGACCGTGTTCTAGCCAAGTTTTTAAGTAATCGCTAATAGTTTGTTGATTTTGCAAGTAATAAAGAATTGTCGCATAAACTTGTTCCAAGCTTAATGAAGGATAAATTTGGGCGATTTCTTCAGGAGATTTTCCGCGTTCCAAATATTCATAAAGAATAGTTTCAATTCCAATCCGCGAACCTTTTAAACGAATATCGTTAGGTGCGAGAAAATTAAAATAATCTGAGATTTTTTGTTGAGTCATAGTTACAATTTTATTTGTTCAGTTCCATATTAGCAAAATGCTTTGGTAGTAAATGATGGATAAAAGCTATTGACTCAAGAAAGTATCAAAAGTATACTAGATCTAGCCAAAGGAAAAATGAGAAAATTTCTTTGCGTCTCATCCTTTGCGTCTTGGCATTTTTGCGAGAAAATAAACTAAATAAACTCCCAAGATAGTCAAAGGAAAAATGAGAAAATAACTTTGCGTCTCATTCTTTGCGTCTTGGCATTTTTGCGAGAAAATAAACTAAATAAACTCCCAAGATAGTCAAAGGAAAAATGAGAAAATAACTTTGCGTCTCATCCTTTGCGACTTTGCGACTTTGCGCGAAAAAACAACTCCCAAGATAGTCGAAGGAAAAACGAGAAAATAACTTTGTGTCTCATTCTTTGCGTCTTGGCATTTTTGCGAGAAAATAAACTAAATAAACTCCCAAGATAGTCAAAGGAAAAATGAGAAAATAACTTTGCGTCTCATCCTTTGCGTCTTGGCATTTTTGCGCGAAAATAAACTAAATAAACTCCCAAGATAGTCAAAGGAAAAATGAGAAAATAACTTTGCGTCTCATCCTTTGCGACTTTGCGACTTTGCGCGAAAAAACAACTCCCAAGATAGTCAAAGGAAAAATGAGAAAATAACTTTGCGTCTCATCCTTTGCGACTCTGCGACTTTGCGAGAAAATAAAACAAATAAACACCAAACAGTGGTAAACTCAACTTATGTCTAGCGAAGCTATGGTATGCGCTACCCTCGATTAATCGTATCGGTTTCTCTGTGCATCTGGGGACTACTTCCCAGTGTAAGTTTAGCATTGGAAACACGATCGCCATCCTTAACTGCCCAAGCAGATTTTTGGACTCCAGCGCAGCAATTATTGCAAGAACAGTTAAACTTAATCGAAAGAGTCGAGCGATCGCTAGCGCAACCCGACCCGAATCAGGTAAAATCAGCAAGAATCGCTTTAACTTTCCATATTATCGATGTGGAACGCTTTTTGCGTCAGCAATATCGCCTGCCTCAGTTTCTCTGCGATAATAATCCTAATACTAATGTGCAAGTATCTTCTTTAAACGAGACTCAACAACAAGTTTATTGCACTCTCTACAATTCCACTTTAACTTTACAGCCCTTAATTCCCTTTTTAGACCGTTTGATACCCACACTACCGGGAAATATTGTAACTCCAGTTGTCCCAGAATTTCCCGAACCAGAACCACCTGTAATTGGTTTACCAGCAAAAGAAGCGATCGCTGATGCACCAGAAATAATTATACCTTTGATTACGCCCCCGGCAGAAGCGATCGTTCGACTAGAAGCTGTCAGACAAGAAACCTTAACCGCAACCCAACTCTTCCCTCCCTCAGCCCGTTTCAACGATCCTTTAGCTAACCGAGAAAGGTTACAATCAACTTACGAAGTTTCACCTCTAGAAATCTTACTCTATGACGAATTCCTGACGGAACCGAATACAGGAATTTCACCAATACTTCCAGAAACAGTATACCGCAGCAAAATCGATCGAGTCGGCGATCGCGTTTTACCTTCATTTACAGATATTTCCGTTTTTCCACCCCTCAAACCCTTAACAGAAGATTTTTTACCTCGTTTAACTCTCGAAGTTGACAAGGAAAATTTTGCTATCCCCATGCCTAGCTTGAACTACGGTTTTATGGTAAGCTTGGGTGATATTCCCTTGGATAATGTCGCGACGTTGTTAGCAAAAAGAGCAATTCTCACCCCAGAAGAAAGAGAATGTTTCTTTATCTATCGTCCACCCCAACAACTAGCAACAATTCAAGCAGACCAGAGACGCTTTTTCTTTCACAAACTCGGTTTAGGTGAAGTTCCACCTTTAGAATTACCCGTTTTCTCTGAATTACCTGCCAAACTAAATCATACCTATTTATTGCGTTTAATTCAATATCAACTACCAGAACCAGTAATTACAGGTGAACCAATTCCTCGTGAAAATCGTCGTAACGCTAGAGAAATTTTAGAAACACCCAGTAGCGATATTATTATTGCTTTTCGACCAGTGCGTCAACGCGCCGATGGAGGTTATACTATTGTTTGGAGAATTATAACTGAGTTTCCCGACCCAGAAATTAGCGATTTAGAAAAATATGTTCAATTAGAATGAAGATGGGTGATTGGTCGTTAGGAATTAGGATTTCAACTCCTGAGATTATCTTATGTTAGAAGCAATTAAAGTCTGCTAGAGTAAACTAAAATAGTTAAATCTCGTCTCGGCGATCGAAAATTGGTTTAGAAGTACAAGTAGTGCGAGTTCCACCGTTATCGGTACTTATTGGAGTACCAATATTATCGGGAGGTTGATAAGCATTTGCTGGTGCGATCGCTCCGAACGCGAAAGACACGATTAATGCTATTGTAGTCTTAACTAATAACCATTTCATGTTCATTATCCTTCAACTGAGAAGGTGGTTTCGTCCCCTCCAGAGTAGAGGGAACGATAAAGAGGGAGCAAAAGGTTAAACTGGTATTATGGCTTCAAACCAAAGCATTTCATAGCTACATATTGGTAGCAGTAGCTTAAGCTAATCTAAGTAAAAGCTGAGAATTTGCTGAGAATTTAGACATAAATTAGTAATCTTTGCACTCTAGAGCTAAAATTTAGCTAAAATTTCCGAAAAAATACTTTACCAGACTAGCGATCGCCAAAACTAATTGAGAGGAAAAAGCACTTTTTTGCAGACTAAATTGGTCAGATATAAGAGTTTATATCACTGGAATGATATGAACACAAGCCTTTCATATTAGTAGTTTGACAACTCGGTAAAACAGAACTTGAGCTAAGATAACTACGGACAGATTCTACCAGACTAGCGATCGCTAACCAAAACTAAACCCCGTGTCTTATTTGATACTGAGTCTAGCGTCCGTGTTGCTAACCAAAGTTCTTCAGTTTCTACCCAAACTGGGGGGTACTTGTAGCGAGACACATCTAAAATCAAGAGACGATCGGTATCTTTATCATACGCCGCGATCGGGGAAATATGTCCACCTGTTTCTTGACCGATAGCTTTGCGTAAATAATTCACAATTACAAAGTTATCAGTTTGTCCCAAATTATTAACAATTAGCGAACGAAATTCATCTAGTGTCAAATCTCCACCATGATGTACTTCTGTTTTTACCGGATAAGTTGCTAACAAACCTGCCAATTCTGCAAGGGTCAGCCCCTGACGAGAAACCTTCTTAGCACTAATTATTTTATCCGTCTGCTTGTTGAAAAAGTTTTTTTGGGTAAAAATGTCATAAGGCTTGTATTCCGGGGCTTCTGGAGCGGGAATATCAAGTGCATTCAAAACCATCACCATACTCGCAACACCACAAAAAGCTTGATTAGTTTGGGTAACAAAATGAATACTTAAAGGTAAATAATCTGCTCTTGCTTCGCTTTCAAAAAGTAACTTTTCTCCCGCAGTTGAGTTAAAATTAATTAAATTTTCTGTTAAGGGTAATTTCTCTCTAACCGCAGGAACTTGTTGACCTTTATCTATTTCTAATAATGCTGAACTATCTACCTCAACTTGCGATTGTGAAGAACTATTCCACTTTTGAAGATACAGTGGTAATAATACCCCATTAGCAGCCCAAACTCCGATAATAATAGCTACAGGTAAGGGTATCCGTTCAAAAAGCTTGCGTAAAAAATTTGAGGTGCTACTAGCGCTCATAGTTGATTCCCCGATGATTGTAAGCGAAATCTCGCTTTTAATCTTGCAGTATAGCAGGGACTGGGGACTGGGTAATTGGGGACTGGGGACTGGGGACTGGGGACTGGGTAATTGGGAGACAAGGGAGAGGGGGGAGACAAGGGAGAGGTGAAGGATAAACTATTCACTGATAACTGAACCCAATCCCTAATCCCTAATCCCCAATCCCTAATCCCTAATCCCCAATTCCTAATCTTCTTCAGGTTCGTAGGTCGAAGCAACGTATAATTCTTTAAGTTGGCGATCGCTAACCGAAGAAGGTGCATCAGTAAGTAGCGATCGCGCTTGTTGTGTTTTCGGAAAAGCCATTACCTCTCGAATAGACTCTTCTCCTGCTAACAACATTACCAGACGATCCAAACCGTAGGCTATCCCACCATGAGGCGGTGTACCATATTCAAATGCTTGTAATAAGAAGCCAAATCTACCATAAGCTTCTTCTTTTGTCAAGTTAATTGCCTCAAAAACTTTTTCTTGGATTTCGCGTTGATAAATACGCAAACTTCCGCCGCCAATTTCTAAACCATTGTAAACTAAATCGTAAGCTTGGGCGCGTGCAGTTTCGATCTCGTCAATGTCTTCGGGATAAGGTGCAGTAAAGGGGTGATGCAAAGCTTCGAGACGCTTTTCATCTTCATTCCATTCAAACATCGGAAATTCTGTCACCCAAAGCAAGTTAATTTTACTTTCATCAATTAATCCTAACTGTTCGCCAATAACCATGCGGAGGCGATCTAAAGATTTATTAACAATCGCAGTATCTCCCGCACCAAAAAGTAATAAATGTCCTGGTTTTGCGCCAGTTCTGGTTAATAATTCTTGCTTTTGTTCCTCGCTCAAGTTATCTTTAATTGCGCCGATAGTATCAATTTTACCTGCTTCTTTAACGCGAATATAAGCTATTCCACCAGCACCCATACTCGTAGCTTCTTTAAATAGATCGCCACCGGGTTTGATTCGCACATTGGAAATAGATTCATTTCCATTTGGTACGGGTAAAACCTTAATTATTCCCCCGTTTTTCACCGCATTAGAAAATACTTTAAAGCCAGAATCTTTAAGAATATCGGAAACATCAACTAATTCCAAATCAAAGCGAGTATCCGGCTTATCTGTACCATAACGACTCATTGCTTCTGCATAAGTTAAGCGCGGAAAAGGACGAGGTAATTTAATTCCTTTTACTGCTTGAAAAATATGACCAACTAAAGCTTCATTTAAATCGAGAATTTCCTCAACTGACATAAAACTCATTTCCATGTCTAACTGAGTAAATTCCGGTTGTCTGTCAGCGCGTAAATCTTCATCGCGGAAACAACGAGCAATTTGATAGTATCTATCGATTCCAGATACCATTAATAACTGCTTAAATAATTGCGGTGACTGAGGTAAAGCGTACCATTGTCCAGGATTAACGCGAGAAGGTACTAAATAATCCCGCGCACCTTCAGGAGTTGAACGAGTTAAAATTGGCGTTTCAACTTCAATAAATCCTTCTATATCTTCCAGAAAACGACGCATTTCTTTAACTACCGCATGACGCAATTGAATATTTTTCGCCATGCGTTCTCGTCTTAAATCAAGATAGCGATATTTAAGTCGCAATTCTTCTTTTATTGGTTCATTGTCAGCAGTTGAAACTTGAAAAGGTAGCTGCTTGCGAACCGAATTTAGTAACTCAATTTGAGCGGCATAAATTTCTACTTCACCAGTAGGAAGTTTCGGGTTAAGAGAATCTTCCGGACGTTTACTAACCCTACCAGTAATTTTAACCACATATTCATTACGCAAAGACTCCGCTTGCTGATAAGATTGAGGAGTACGCTGCGGATCGCTAACAATTTGGACGATACCAGAGCGATCGCGTAAATCGATAAAAATTACACCTCCATGATCGCGACGACGATCCACCCAACCACAGAGAGTAACAGTTTCGCCTATATGTTTTGCTCTAACTTCACCGCAATAATAACTTCGCATAGTTACTGAAAATAAGATACCAAGGATACTAGGGTAACAAAAAGTTTACACTTTGCCTATTATGCAGCATCTTGGGTCAGGATGTGGGAGAAAATAATTTATTAGGAGAGAAAGATGGGTTTATTCGATCGCTTTCGTCAATCTGGAAATCTCGCGCAGAATCAAGTTACACTTGGACCTGCGGAAGCTTTTGCAGCTATTGTTTTAATCGTTGTCGCGGCTGACGGTTATCTCGCTGATGAGGAAATTAGTTTACTGAATACAGTCTTAGGACGGATGCGAATGTATCGTAGCTATTCAGGGGATGTGATGCGACGGATGTTTGACAAACTCTGTGGAATCTTGCGTCGTCAAGGTAACGAAGTCTTGTTTAACGCAGCGATCGCTTCTTTACCTCACGATTTGTATGATACCACTTTCGCGATCGCTACTGACCTGGTTTTAGCTGATGGTGAAGTTACCCCAGAAGAAGAAGCACTCTTAGGTAGTTTATGTCGCGCATTAGAAATACCCGACGAAACTGTCAATCAAATTATTAACGTCATGTTAATTAAAAATAAGGGTTGAAATGAACATCTGAAAAATTAGCGATCGCTAAATAATTTCGCTTAGTTACATAAATTAAGATACACTTCAACGTAACAAAAAATTTACACTTAACCCATTATTTAACATTTTCGGTCAGGATATAGCAGAAAATCATTTACTAGGATGGAAAAATGGGTTTATTTGATAACTTTCGTCAATCGGGAAAAATGGCGCAGAGTCAAGTTACACTTGGACCTGCGGAAGCTTTTTTAGCTATTGTTTTAATAGTTGTCGCGGCTGATGGTTATCTTGCAAATGACGAAATTACTTTACTCAATACTGTGTTACGAAGAATGCAAATGTATCGTAGTTATTCAGGAGACGTAATGCAACGAATGTTTGACAAACTTTCGGGAATATTACGTCGTGAAGGTAGCGAAGTTTTGTTTAACGCCGCGATCGCTTCTTTACCTCACGATTTGTATGATACCACTTTCGCGATCGCTACTGACCTGGTTTTAGCTGATGGTAATGTCTCCAAAGAAGAAGAAGCACTTTTGGGTAGCTTGAGTCGCGCATTGTCAATCCCACAAGCAACTGTCGATAAAATTATTGAGGTAATGTTAATTAAAAACAAAGGTTAAAATAAATCTCTGAGAATTTCGCGATTGCGGTATTTAGAAGTTAAAATTAACAACCAACCTAGGTTTACGCGATCGCTATTTTTTCACTATCATCTAAGAGTATAATCTTAAGCAGAGAAAAATATTATGTCTTTAGAAATTAAAGATTTAGAAAAAATTCAATCTACATTTCAACAAGCCCATCTCGACTACCAACTTGAATTAGTCGATGGCAAAATTACAATTATGGGATTATCAGATTATCTTTCCGAAGAAATTATCGCCCGTTTAATTACCTTTCTCAATATGTGGGTGCTACCTCGTCGAATAGGAAGAGTGACAGGATCGAGTGCAGGTTTTCGACTCCCAGATGGTAACTTACGAGGTCCTGATGTTTCTTTCGTTTCTGCTTCTCGTTTGCAAAATAGTCCCCGTAGTTTCGCTCAACTCCTACCAGATTTAATGGTCGAAGTCAAGTCTTCTACTGATAGAATTAAACCCATTGTTGAGAAAATTCATAGGTTTCTTGAATTAGGAACTACTGTAGGAATTCTCATCGATCCCGATCGCCAGACACTCACAATTTATCGTACTACCAATAGCGAAGCAATCGAATTAACCGATACCGATATTTTAACCATACCAGAATTATTCCCCGGTTGGGAATTACCAATTAACGAACTTTGGCCCCCCGTTTTCGAGGATAATCAAACCGAGTAGGAAAAAATCACTTTTTAGCTTGAATTACTTGCAAACTTCCCCCTGCGTGTAAATCTTTTTTCAACACTGCAAAACCAACTGTTTCTAACTCGTGAACTAAATCAGTTTCTAACAATTGCCAAGCCGTTTCAGTTTCAAACAACCACATAAATACAGCCAAACCTGGAAAAAATAAAGGATTAGTTGGTTTATGGAGATCGATCAAAGCAAATATCCCTCCAGGTTGCAAAACCCGATAAACTTCTTGCAGAATCTGCTTAAGTTGTGCTGGCGACATTTCGTGCAAAGCTACACTTGTATGCACCAAATCAAAGCGAGATTCAGCAAAAGGCATATCTTCCGCAAAAGCTTCCACATACTCAGCTTCGGGAACATTACGAGATGCTCTTTGAAGAGCGAAAGGAGAAGCATCCAAGCCCGTCACATTATTTGAGTGCTTTACCAATAATCGGGTAACTTGTCCCGCACCGCAACACAGATCGAGTATTTGAGTATCTTTGTGAATTGTTAATCCCCCCCAAGCTAGATTTCTTAAACGCTGTTCGCCACCGACACTAAGAGCAGCTAGAGCGGAAATGCTGTCATAGAGCCATTGATAGCGATAACTCCAATTTCTCAGAATTGTTGCCAAAATTTAACCTCCCAGTTAAGATGTGTATCCATTGTTGCTAATCTATACTCGAAAAAAGATATATTGTTAAACTTAGTAAAGAATCTGAAAATTTGAGAAAAGCTGTTATAACTATGGGTCGTATAGGGGTATTATTACTTAATCTTGGGGGACCAGACGAGTTAAGTGACGTTCGTCCCTTCTTATTCAACTTGTTTTCTGACCCCGAAATCATTCGCCTACCTTTTCCCTGGCTGCAAAAGCCTTTGGCGTGGTTAATTTCTACAAGACGAGCGAAAACATCGCAAGAAAACTATAAACAAATTGGCGGTGGTTCTCCATTACGCAAAATTACGGAAGCCCAAGCCCAAGCTCTGGAAGAAAAATTAGTAGAAGAGGGACATGAAGCTCGCGTATATATTGGGATGCGCTACTGGCATCCATTCACTGAAGAAGCAGTAGCAAAGATTAAACGCGATCGCGTCGATAAGTTAGTAATTTTACCCCTTTATCCGCAATTTTCCATTAGTACCAGTGGTTCCTCTTTCCGGCTGTTAGAAAAACTTTGGCAGGAAGATTCTAGTTTAAGAAACATTGATTACACAGTTATCCCCTCTTGGTATCAGCATCCAGATTACCTGGAAGCGATGGCACAGTTAATTCGCCAAGAGTTAGAACAATTTTCCCATCCTGACGATGTTCACATCTTCTTTAGCGCTCACGGTGTCCCCAAAAGCTATGTTGAAGAAGCAGGAGATCCCTACCAACAGGAAATTGAGGAATGTACGAAAGCGATTATGAGGACTCTCGCTCGACCTAATGATTATACTTTGGCTTACCAAAGTCGTGTCGGTCCGGTTGAGTGGCTGAAACCCTACACCGAAGATGCGCTGATCGAATTAGGAGAACAAGGGGTAGACAATATTCTCGTAGTACCGATTAGTTTTGTCTCCGAACATATTGAAACTCTCCAAGAAATCGATCTCGAATATCGCGAAATTGCTGAAGAAGCAGGTATTCATAACTTCCAGCGCGTACCCGCACTCAATACTCATCCGGTTTTCATTAAATCTTTGGTTGATTTAGTAGAAAATGCTCTCGAAGCACCTTCTCGCACTTTCTCCGAAGTCAATCTGATGAAAAAGAAAGTGAAAATGTACCCCCAAGAACGTTGGGAATGGGGAATGACGACAACCGCCGAAGTGTGGAACGGACGTTTAGCAATGATTGGCTTTATTGCTTTGGTAATTGAGTTAATTAGCGGTCGTGGCTTATTACATTTCGTGGGTATACTGTAATTTCTGTAGAGACGTTGCTTATAACGTCTCTACCTCTGGCTAATCATAATTCAAGCCAGAAGGTTTTAATGCCAGTCGTCGGCTTTCACGATACCATTGCTGCCAATGCTGAGAACTGCGAACAGCTAACCACAACAGCAACATAGCGATTAATCCTCCTTCTTGTGGGGCGTTGAAGGCAAATAGCACGAGAAAAATGCAGAGGGTATCTTCAATTAAAACTACCCAAATTGGCAAACCGCGCAGACGAAAGAACCAACCAACTAAAACTAATTGTAAGAGAAAGGCAAATAACCCTCCGACTAAACCAATTAACCAGATTGGTCCAATTTCTACATGAGTAAGTTTGGCAACTGCAATGCTGATTATTGAACCAACCACAGGACTACATAAAAGCTGAACTACTTGCAAGACACGCTGACCGAGCAATTTTTTTGAGCCAATTAATTCAAATAATGACCAACTGGTAAGGATACTAATTACAACTGGGGGCTCGATACTCGCTAAAATTGGTACGTCTGACCATAATCTCTCACTTTGGAGAAAGCCAATAATGAGTAGAGGTAGAGCTATCCTCATTCCTGCGGCGGCAGAAGCTGAGAGAATTGATAAAAGAGCGACGATCATGACGGTTACTAAAGGAAATGGTGAAGTAAAAGGAAAAACAAGTGCGAGAAATCGTTAACAAGTTTTAGTTAGAGCTAAGTAGGTTGAGTTTCCTAACTTTAGCCTTACTCTTAGTATAAAAATCTTTAGGAAAAAATAATTACCGAGTAAGTAAGTAATAATTTTGTCAAACTGATACTCCTGATACCTGTATTCCTGCTTACTACTAGCTTTCCCAGTAATTAGTAATCAGTTATCAGTCATGATTGGAGACAAGGAGGAGGGGGGAGACAAGGGGGACTTCAGTGAACAGTGAACAGTGAACAGTTAGTGGTGGAAACTGGGAGACAAGGAGGAATTGGTAACTGGTAACTGCTAACTGGTAACTGCTAACTGCTAACTGGTAACTGCTAACTGCTAACTGGTAACTGCTAACTGATAACTGCTAACTGCTAACTGATAACTGTTCACTGATAACTGAACCCAGTCCCCAGTCCCCAGTCCCCAATCCCCGATCGCCATTTTTTTGGATTTTTGTAACAATTTATACGGTTTGCCAAAAATTAGCTTAGATTAAAGATAAGTAAGTAAGTGTAAAGATTTGAGAGAGGAAAGCGAAGAAGTTTGAAGGCAAAAGCCTTGAACCTCTGACCTCGAAAAAAGTTAGCGCTGGGATGAAATAACTTGTATCGCTGCCCCAAGAATGAGATAGGTGCAATAATTGTCAGCGATCGCGTCTTTTCTTCCTCGGGCAATTATCTTTTCATTAAAATGCAAACAAACTTATCAAAGGCGCGATCGCCTGATACAAAAGGAGAGATAGGGGAATGTCTGAATCGCTATTTGCCGATGCTAGCAAACGGTTAGCTAATGCGATTAAATATGTTTCGATTTCCGAAGATGCTTTGGAACATCTGAAATACCCGAAAGCGAGTTTAAATGTTTCGATACCTGTACGGATGGATGATGGTTCTTTGAGAGTTTTTCAAGGGTATCGAGTGCGCTACGATGATACCAGGGGACCGGGTAAAGGTGGTGTGCGCTATCATCCGAATGTGTCAATGGATGAAGTGCAATCTTTAGCTTTTTGGATGACGTTCAAATGTGCCTTATTAAATCTGCCTTTTGGGGGTGCAAAAGGCGGAATTGCCTTGAATCCGAAAGAATTATCTCGACAAGAATTAGAAAGATTGAGTCGCAATTACATTGAAGCGATCGCGGATTTTATCGGTCCAGATGTCGATATTCTCGCACCTGACGTTTACACCAACGCCACAATAATGGGTTGGATGATGGATCAATATAGCATCATCAAACGGCAAATTTGTCCGGCGGTAGTTACAGGTAAACCTTTAACAATGGGCGGAAGTCAAGGTAGGGAAAGTGCGACGGCAATGGGCGCATATTATGTAATTAAGGCAATTTTACCAAGATTCGAGCAGTTACCAGAAAATACCACCGTTGCCGTTCAAGGATTTGGTAATGTCGGTGCGATTATCGCAGATTTACTTCAGCAAGCAGGTTATCAAGTCGTGGCTGTCAGCGATTCCCAAGGAGGAGTTTATCACGAAAAAGGCTTAGATATTCCCAGTATTCGCCAACACAAACAAGAACACAAAACCCTCAAAGGAATTTACTGTCAAGATAGCGTTTGCGACACGATTTCGGGAGAAACTCTTACTAACGCCGAATTGTTAGCTTTAGATGTCGATGTCTTAATTCCGGCTGCATTAGAAAATCAAATTACCGAAGCTAACGCTGCTGAGATTAAAGCCAAATATATTTTTGAAGTCGCCAATGGTCCAGTTACCTCTGCGGCTGACAAAATCCTGGCTGAGAAAGGAACTTACGTTTTTCCCGACATCTTAGTTAATGCTGGGGGCGTTACCGTCAGTTACTTCGAGTGGGTACAAAACCGTAGCGGACTTTACTGGACATTAGCAGAAGTCAACCAACGACTGCAAGAAAAAATGGAGACAGAAACCAGAGAAACTTGGGCGATCGCGCAAGATTTAGCTGTTTCCATGCGTACTGCTGCTTATATTCACGCTTTAAACCGCCTCGGAGAAGCCTTAGATGCGAAAGGAACCAGAGATTATTACGTTAATGGGTTAGTTCATTAATATAGTACAGGGTGTATAGCGATCGCACACCAGGAAAAATGTCCTCGCTGAGTGCGATCGCTATGCTGACGCGCAAGGTGCGGATCGCGCTAAGATCCACTAAGATTTCCTAACTCTTACTGCTATGAGTCATTCTTTAAATACCAGCCACCAGCGAGATCCGCTCTTAACTATTATTACCAATAGTTTACTGTTAGCCTTATTAACTAACTTAGCAATTTTACCAGCTACAGCGAGGGACGCGATCGCCTCTCAACCAGCTACCTTAGCCCAAACCACCGAAACAACTGAAACCTCACCAATAGTTAACCAATTAATCGGCATTTGGCAATATCAAGATCCCGAAACCGAGGCACTTCTGAGGTTAGTTTTTGCTGATAACCAGCAAATGTATACCATCTTACCTACCGAGGAAGGTTCTTATGTTGCCGTCGAAATGGGCTACCAAATAAATCCTACCAACAATCCCATGCAAATTGATTTGCAAATTAACTCAGAAGAAAAAGCTTTAACAGTTTTTGAGTTAACCCCAGAAGGCAAACTACGTTTAGAATTAGATGGAATCGCGGCAGGAAATACTCGTCCAGAAACTCTCAGCGAAAACGCCACCTTATTTGAAAAAGTTAGTAACGACCCGACTTTACCAGAAAATGTGGAAACAGTTCAGCTAGAAAGCCCAGAAGAACAAGCTAGACGAGTACCGATACAATACATCAGTCTGTTAGCCAAAGCCCAACAAGCTTATTTTCTCGAAAAGGGAACTTTTGCCGCCAATTTAACCGAACTTGGGATTGCTGCAAATTTAGAAACTCAGTCTTATCGCTACGAAATTATTAAACCAGAAACTGAACTCGAAAGCGTCACCATAACTGCTCGTTCTAAAGATAGGGAATTACCGAGTTACACGGCTGCTTTATTTGTTACCGAAGTTGATGGTAACAAAACCACAGTTGGCGGTATTTGTGCAACCAACGAACCTTCTACCTCTCCTCCAGCTACGCCTACAGTTTCAAGTAATGAATCTCCAGAAATTCAATGTCCTGTTGGTTCGAGTTTGTTGGAGTGATTGTTGTTTGGGAGACAAGGGATTAGGGATTGGGGATTGGGGACTGGGGATTGGTGATTGGTGAGGTGGGGATTGGTGAGGTGGGGATTGGTGAGGTGGGGAGGTGGGATATATGGAAGATAAAGGTTTTGAGAGTTTGGAATTTTACCAAGACGGCTTAAAATTACTTCAGGCAGCTTATCGGTTAGCTGATAATTTACCCCATCACGAACGCTACAATTTAAGCGATCAACTACGGCGATCGGCTTGCAGCATTTTACTGAATATTGCCGAAGGTTATGGACGGTATCATTATCTCGATCGC
>NZ_JAAHBQ010000037.1 GCF_020144665.1 Oscillatoria salina IIICB1
GACTGCAACGGTGCGGCTAACATCCTCAAAAAAGTAGCGGCAACTTTGAAATTTTCTCTCAAAGGAGTCAGTAGGGGCGCTTTGACTACGCCTTTAAGAGTCCATTTTTGGATGGCTTAAGAATCCCCTCCCTTTAGCAACGCGGAGGGAGGGGAGCAGTCAAAGATAAATCGTTCCGAGCGTGTCAACGAACGTAATTTACTAACACAAGTAAATATTTTGGATGTCCCTGATTCGTAATTTGGATATAAAAGTTAGGTCTGATTTTCTTGGGTAATTTTTATCAAGTAACGAAGTGCTTCATTAACTGACTTTGAATCGGGAAATACCTCGGCAACATCTGTCTCTAAATAAATTATTTTTCTCCCAAAATTTTTTCGTTCAGATCCGAGTTTTCGGACGCGCAAACTTCGTAAATCGTATTCAGGACGAAGTTTATCTTCCATTTCTCTTTGATCTCATTCAAATTCCATAGCGTGACTAATCTGTGAGCATACCACAATATTACTATTGTCGGGGCAATCAGGCGGGCTTGCCCCCAAAAAAATTTAATTCCAGTCACGCAAAGTTCGATGCACCCAGGCTACATTCCACATAAAATCATTAATTTTGTAATCATCAACTGCTTTGACAATATAGGCACGGGCGCGTTCTTCATCTCCTGCTACTTCATAGTACAATCCTAGATAAAGATAACTGTAAAATATTCCCGATGTACCTTGTTTTTTCCCAGCCATCAACACAGCATCTTCTGTACATTGTCCGGCATAAAATTTGTAAACTGAACGCATTACCAGTCGGCGATCGTATTTAACTTCTAATAAACAATTTTGCGCTTCGGAAACGCCTTTAAGACGCGCCAAACAAAGATAGCGCCAGACCGTTTCTTCTACGTCATTTGAGTTAACTTTTAGATCGATTTCAAATTGTTTTGCACCATCCGCAAATCGATTCACATAGTAATAAGCTAGTCCTCGTTGCCAAAGATAAGGAGTAATGCTGGGGTCGAGATTTTCGGCGCGATCGAAATCTTCAATAGCTTCTTGAATTTTAGCTAATTTAAAGTATTCCATGCCACGACGAATGTAAACTCGCGGATAGTTAGGATAAGCGCGGACAAGTTGGTGAGAATTTTCAAGTTCAGATTGCATAAAAAACGATTCTTTTTCCGTAAAGAAGACTACAAAAGCCAGGAATACTTTTGTAGTCTTAAATTGAATAATTGATTTCTAGTCCGAGAAAACTATTCCCAAAGTTTACAACTCAAATCTCCTGCTTTTTGCGAGAAACGAAGATTTTCTCGATAATCTACCGGACAATCAATCACTGTGGGAACATCTTGTTCCAAAGCAGTTTTCAAAGTAGGAATAAGGTCAAAAGCAGATTCAACTCGATATCCTTTTAAACCCATACTTTCGGCAAATTTAACAAAGTCAGGATTGCCGAAATCAACGAAAGCTGATTGACCAAATTGATTAATTTGTTTCCAACTAATTAAACCATAACCGTTGTCGTTGAAAATCAAAGTTACAAAAGGTGTACCAACGCGCAGGGCGGTTTCTAATTCCTGACAATTCATCATAAAACCGCCATCTCCGGTAACAGCGACGACTTTTTTACTGGGATCGACTAATTTAGCGGCTAATGCGCCAGGAATAGCAATTCCCATTGCGGCAAAACCATTGGAGATAATGCAAGTATTTGGGCGATCGCAGTGGTAATGACGTGCCATCCACATTTTATGCGCGCCAACATCGGAAATGACAATATCTTCGGGTCTCATTACTTGCCGCAAGTCGTGAATCAGCTTTTGCGGTTTAATCGGAAAACCGTCATCATTGGCATAATGTTCGTAATCTTCCCGCAATTCTATCCGTAAGTTAGCAAAGGCAGGTGTTGGTTTGCCTTCTCGATCTGCCCGCTTGACAATTTCGTTGAGAGAGTCGGAAATATCCCCAACTACTTCGGCTAAAGGAATGTAACTACTATCTATCTCGGCTGGGGCTGCACCGATGTGAATAATGGGAATTTTGCCTTCTGGATTCCACTTTTTCGGGGAATATTCAATTAAATCGTAACCGACAGCAATAACTAAATCGGTTTGGTCAAAGGCACAACTAATATGATCTCGCTGTTGTAGTCCAACTGTCCAGAGGGAGAGGGGATGAGTGTAAGGAATTACGCCTTTACCCATAAAGCTATTTACCACGGGAATATTCATTGCTGTGGCAAATTCGGTTAAGGCTTCGCTAGCATTAGCCCGAATTGCGCCGTTGCCGACTAAAATTAAGGGATTTTTGGCTTTGGAAATGGCAACAGCCGCAGCGTTGACGCTACGGAAAGAAGCATAGCTTTTTTCTCTGGTATCTTTATTTAAAGCTTTACCTGCGACGGGCATCGCGGCAATGTTTTCTGGTAAATCGATATGAACTGCCCCTGGTTTTTCACTTTGAGCTATTTTAAAGGCTTTGCGGACAATTTCTGGCGTGTTGCTAGGTCGCACAATTTGCGTGTTCCATTTGGTGACAGGGGCAAACATTGCTACTAAATCTAGATATTGATGAGATTCGATGTGCATTCGATCGGTTCCCACTTGTCCGGTGATTGCTACTAGTGGCGCTCCATCAAGGTTAGCATCGGCAACCCCTGTCATTAAATTTGTTGCTCCCGGACCGAGTGTGGAAAGACAAACTCCTGCTTTTCCGGTTAACCGCCCGTAAACGTCAGCCATGAAGGCTGCACCTTGTTCGTGACGGGTGGTGATAAATTTAATTGAAGAATCCTTCAGGGCTTCTAAAATATGTAGGTTTTCTTCTCCTGGCAGTCCAAAAACGTATTCGACTCCTTCGTTTTCTAGGCATTTTACCAGTAGTTCTGCTGTGTTTAATTCCCCCATTGCTCTCTCCCCTCACAATTGCTTGCGTGGCTAAGTTTTAGTTGAGTTTCCCTTTGTTCCGCAAGACTGATTAAGGTTGGCGATCGTTCCTGCGGTAGTTGAGTTAGTATTGTTCTACTAATGTAGCTTGTGAACTACCCCGCCCACAACGGGACGGGGCTTCCCAACTCAACAGCAACCGCCTCTACAGATGACTTACGCCCCCGCTTTGGTCTGACATTGCCTCCTTGGGCAGTAGCGCTGGTTCCCAACGCTAATAAACGCACGCCTACCTCTCGAATATTAACAGCAGCATTTATATCTCTATCATGCTTTGCCTGACAATTGGAGCATTCCCAACTCCGAATATTAAGAGGTAGGCTATCAACTTGATTCAAACATAGGTGACAAGTTTTACTAGATGGAAAAAAACGATTGATTTCCAGATAGATTTTTCCTTCCTTTTCAGCCTTATAGTTCTTATTTGACCCAAACTGTTTTAATATTGACAAATTCACGAATTCCTTCGCTGCTTAATTCTCGCCCATAACCCGATCGCTTGATTCCACCAAAGGGTAGACGCGGATCGGATTTTACTAACCCATTGATGAAAACTGCACCTGCTTCGAGTTTGTCGATGAGGATTTCTTGTTCGGTTTCGTCGTTAGTCCAGGCACTTGCTCCTAATCCCAAAGAGGTAGAATTAGCTAAGGCGATCGCCTCTTCAAGATTTTGCACGCGAAATAGTAAGGCTACTGGTCCGAAAAATTCTTCTCGATCGGCGGGCGTTCCTGGGGGAATATCGGCGATAATTGTTGGTGGATAGAAGTTTCCGGTGCGATCGCTAAATGGTTTTCCTCCTACCACAACCCTAGCACCTTTGTCAACAGTCTTTTGGACTTGTTCGTCTAAATCTTGTAAAATTCCTGGGGTTGCTAAGGGACCAACATCTGTATTCTCGTCCATCGGATCGCCAACTTGCAAGGCTGCAAATTTAGCTTTGAGTTGTTTTTCAAATTCATCAGCGATAGAATCAGCGAGAATAAACCTTTTTGCAGCGATACAAGATTGACCATTATTCAGCATTCTCGCAGCCATACCCGTTTCCACTGCTGCTGTTAAATCCGCACTTTCGAGGACAATAAACGGATCGCTACCGCCTAATTCTAAAACAGTTTTCTTAATTTGTTTACCTGCTGCCGCCGCTAAACTTGCACCGGCTGCTTCACTTCCAGTTAAAGTTGCTGCTTTGACGCGATCGTCTGCTATAATTTCGGCAACTCGATCCGCACCGACTAATAAAGTTTGGAAAGCCCCTTGAGGAAATCCTGCTTCTGGGAAAATGTCTTCGATCGCCAAAGCACATTGAGGTACATTTGAAGCGTGTTTGAGTAAACCCACATTACCAGCCATTAATGCTGGTGCAGCAAAGCGAAATACTTGCCAGAAGGGAAAATTCCACGGCATAACTGCTAAAATCAGTCCGAGGGGTTGATAGCGCACAAAACTACGACTAGCATCCGTAGAAGCTGACTTATCTGCTAAAAACTCCGCCGCATTCTCAGCGTAATAACGACAAACCAAAGCGCACTTATTTGCTTCCGCGATCGCCGACTTTAAGGGTTTACCCATTTCCGTCGTCATAATTTTGCCATATCTGAGGCGATCGCGCTCTAAAATCTCTGCTACCTTATTTAACCATTCACTGCGTTGTTCCAGCGTCGTCTGACGATACAACTCAAAACTCGACTGCGCCCGAGCCAGTTTCGCTTCAATTTCCTCACTTGTCAACGGCTTAAACGTCTTCTCTATTTCTCCCGTCACCGGATTAACTGTGGCGATCGCCATTAACTTCCCCCTCCCTCAGCAGAAGCTATCTCTATTTTTCCAGTCTATCCCCTCATTTCCCAGTAAAACCTAGTAATTATATAATGCTTAACAACTTTTTTCCCTAATAAATTTCTGGGACTTATCCGATCTAATCTCAGCAAATAAATAGGTTTCAATTAAAAATCTCTCTCTCCACTTTCCAGCAAAATGTGATTATAATAACATTGAAGACATCTTTAAACAGATATTCTTAATATAGATTTGATATTTTCATCAAAGTGAATTAGCATGAATAACAGCGTGAGACCGCTGTGCGACTTGTTTAGTCTTTTCCTCAAAAAGAGCAAAAGCTAGATAACTCAGACATAACTTAGGAACCAGAAACAACAAGCGCCCATCACCTGCCGCTTGGAGAGTGCCAAGTCCACTCTAACTAACTGGAGTGAAAAGACACATAAAAAGGAGTTCCTTGACCAAGATTATGAACAATTTATCAACAACTTGCAAGCAGGAATCGCGCCCAGAATTAAGCAATTTCTTGCCTAAAACTGCTTGCGATTCGCATATTTTAGTAGTAGATGATAATGAAGACAATTTACTATTATTAATTTTTGTCCTCGAACAGCTTAATTGTTCTTTAATTACAGCCAACAAAGGTCAAACCGCTTTACAACTTGCCGAAACCCATCAACCAGATTTAATTTTGCTGGATATTCTTTTACCAGATTTAGACGGAGTAGCAGTAATTTCTCAACTGCGAAAAAACCCCAAAACAAGGCAAATTCCCGTAATTGCTGTTACAGCGTTAGCAACCCCAGAAGATAAAGAAAAAATTCTTGCTGCGGGTTGTAACGAATATATCAGCAAACCTTTCATGATTGATGAAATAGAAGCAAAAGTCAAACATTATCTTAATTGGAAAGAGCCGATTTCTTAACTTTAGGAATTGATTCTGGATTGCGTACAGCAGGAGTTTTGGCTAAAACCGCAATCATTCCGGTACGACCAGTTTCTATTTTGGCATCAGAAAGTAAATCCAGTATCGGAACCGACAAAATTTCTTCGATTAGTTGGCGTAAATGCGGTTGAATCGCCTCAGCCAAATCCGAACGAACTTGTTTCGCTAGCTCAGATTTACCATTTTCCGCTAGCACAGTTTCTGGTGTGGTAATCGAATCTTCAATCACGATCGCTAGTTTCTCATCAAAAAGTTGACAAGTAACTTTACTCGGCTGATGTCCTAGTCTCTCTCGATATAGGGCTTGGATTTGCTGCGATAACTTGCGCTCTAATTGTCCGCGAGTCAATTGGGAGTTAGGCTGATTCATAAGTGTGAAATAAAACTATCTTGAAGAAATAAGCTAATTAGAGAACTTTAGCAGTAACAACTCGAAAAAAATGAATAATTATTAAAGATACATTCTTCAGAGCCAAAAAAGTAACTTTTTCATGATTTCCCAAGAAAACACTGAAATTTTAGTTGTCGGCGGCGGAGTGGGCGGTACAGTCGCAGCCCTGCAAGCAGCCCATTGCGGTATCAATACCATTTTAGTCAGTGAAGAAGTGTGGTTAGGGGGAATGCTTAGCAGTGCTGGCGTTGCCGCCCCTGATGGCAATGAACTAGCAGCATGGCAAACTGGCTTTTGGGGAGCTTATTTACGGCAGTTGCAGCATCGGCAGCAGGGAGGTTTAGATAACGCTTGGGTAAGTATGTTTACATACGATCCCCGCGTGGGAGCCGCAATTTTTGCCGATTGGGTAAACCAACAACCAAATTTGACTTGGATTAGCGGGGAAACGCCTTTGGAAGTCTACCAGCAAGGCAACCAAGTGCTAGGAGTGCGTTTTGCCGATTGGGATATTCGAGCGAAAATTATTATCGATGCTACAGAGTTAGGCGATTTATTGGCTTTGGTTGGTAACTACCGTTGGGGTTGGGAATGGCAAAGTGAATTTGGCGAACCCAGCGCCCCTACTGGTTTGAATGAATTAACCTCTCGCTATCCAGTACAAGCACCGACTTGGGTTGTCTTGATGCAAGACTATGGCGAAAACGATCGAGCGCCTGTAATTGCTGCTTCTTCTCAAGATAACCCAGAAATTTTTGCTGGGGCATGGGAGAATTACGGAGCGCAGAAGTTTTTAGATTATGGAAGATTGCCAGGGGATTTATTGATGCTCAATTGGCCTATTTCGGGTAACGATTATGGTGTCAATTTGGGGCGTTTAGTAGCTTCTGACGCAGCGAAAGAGGAGTTTCTCCAAGAAGCTAAAGATTACAGTCAAAGTTTTGCGCGTTTTATGCAAAACCAGTTGGGACGACGCTATGGTTTGGCGAAAAATGTCTTTCCCCAGGCTGATAGTGGTTTTGCCTTGCATCCTTATTATCGCGAAAGCCGACGCTTACAGGGGATGGTAACGCTAACAGAAAACGAGATTTTGCCTGTGGCTGGGGGACGGGTGGCGGCTTTACCTTGGACAGCTACAGGAGAAGTAAGCGCGATCGCGATCGGTAATTATCCTAACGATCATCATTATCCGGGGGTAGATTTTCCTCTGCAACCGAAATCTCTACCTTGGGGGGGACGCATAACTGGTACTCCTTTTCCAATTCCTTATGGATGTTTGGTTCCAGCTAGGGTGGAAGGTTTACTCGTCGCTGAGAAAAATATTTCTGTCTCTCATCTGGCTAATGGTAGCACTCGTTTGCAACCAGTAGTGATGAATATTGGACAAGCCGCAGGTATGGCAGCTGCCCTCTGTGTTAAATTTAATTGTCAGCCCCAGGAATTACCTGTGAGAAAGTTACAAGAAGCTTTGTTGCGATCGCGCTTTGCACCCGCCGCAATTATTCCTTTGTTTAATTTACCGCCAGAACATCCTGATTGGTTAAAATGGCAGCTTTTTTACTTAGATAATCCCGATGCTTATCCCCTCGACGGGAATTGCCCACATTTAACTCAATTTGAATCACCTATCGTTACTGGCGATCGCTATCGAGGTACTTTTGTGCAACATAATCAGCACGAATACCGTCTACAAGTTCGTGGCAGATCCTGGAAATTAGTTACTCTTCGCCCAGAGGTAAACAAACAATTCTTAACCTTGGCTTCAGGAAAATTAGTTTCCCTGTGGGGAAATTATAATCCGGCTGGTGATTGGCTGGTGGTTGAGAAAATCTCCGGACTCTAGTAACCACAGTATTCCTTAAGCGATCGCGCGCGCGATCGCTTGCTGCTTTTTGCTAATCATAAATAATCCTTTTTGTCAACCGATCGGCAAAGAGATATTAACCTCTGAGGAAAATTTATCCTGATGAACGCATAGCAAGTCCGAATCAGGAAATAGAAACCTGACACAGACAGACTACAAGCTATGCACGCCTACAAATCAATTGCCTTGTTGAGTCTACTATCAATTGGGCTTACCTTCAACCCCAGCGTAACCGAAGCTTACTCGATCGGCAACAGACTTTCAAGCCCTTTTCTAGGAGAAAATAACCAAGAAAGCGATAAAAATCCAATCAGACCAAAATGTCCCGGAACTCCAGGATGCGATCGCCGCACCTATATTGAAGCTAAAACTGAATCAGAAACAATAAATTTGGTTCTGAAGACAGAAACGCAAGAACGAGCAAGCGGACGCGACAAATTGCCCGTTTCCGGCAGTTTTAGCCAACCTAAGACCAAAGAACGAGCAAGCGGACGCGATAAATTACCTAACTCAGGTAATCAAGCGCGAGCAAGTGGACGAAGAGAAATTAATAGCCGTACCGAAAACAATGAGAAATGCGAACGAGCAAGCGGACGCTATCGGCAGAATCTATCTGTAGATAACTGTCCTTTCAACAGACTCTCTAATTCATCTCCGTTATAGAAAAAATCCCCCATACCTTTTAACCACCCTAGCTAGCATCTTTAATGGGGGTTTTTTTTTAGACAGATGGTTAGCGGCGAGCGGAGAGCGGAGATAATCTTTTGGCTGAAACCGCCTATTTCCCTGACTTAAGGGGAAATTTCACCAATCGCTCTGCACCGAATGGGTTTTCAGGCTACCATCTTGTTTCTATAATTGTAAATAAGAAATCACTATCGGGGTGCTTGGATAAAACAATAATGCAAGTAAGCAGAACCCACCCTTGAAAGAAAAAGAACAGTTGGTTACGGAGAATAATTCATCCCGCCGCAATGTCACTACTAATGATATGAACAGCGATCTGGATCTGATAAAAACTCTTAGCCCCAGTGCAATGGATCAGATCATGTTGTATCTCGCATTCAGTGCAATGAGAACTGGCGGACATCGACATGGGGCTTTCTTAGACGCGGCAGCAACGGCTGCTAAATGTGCAATTTATATGACTTATATGGAGCAGGGCGAGAATACTCGCATGACTGGACACCTGCACCATATCGAGCCAAAGCGAGTTAGAGCAATTATCGCTGAGGTTAGAGAAGCTTTAGCAGAAGGAAAGCTGCTGAAAATGCTAGGGGCTTCAGAACCCTCTTATTTGATGCAATTTCCTTATGTGTGGCAAGAAAAATTTCCTTGGATACCGGGGCGATCGCGTGTGAGCGGTACTAGCCTTACTTTGGAAGAAAAAGCCGAGATTGAGTCAAAATTACCGCCCAATTTACCTGACGCACAAGTGGTTAACTCGCTGCAATTTTCTGAATTGATCGAGTTTCTGCACGCTCGCTCTCAGGAAGATTTGCCAGAAGAACGTCGGATGGCTCTCTCAGAAGCTCTCGCCGAACATATTAAGCGCCGCTTACTTTATTCGGGAACGGTAATTAGAATCGATTATGGTTCGGGATTACCTTATTACGCACTTACTCGCATGACTTATTCTCCCGCCGATCGCGAGGAGCGTACTTACGTCATGATTGAGGAGACAGCGCGATATTTTCGCATGATGCGTGATTGGGCGGATAAAAAACCGACAGTGATGCGGGTGTTAGAAGAGTTAGACATTCCGCCAGAAAATATCGATCGCGCGAAAGCAGAACTCGATGAGATCCTTCGTGAGTGGGCAGATCGCTATCATCAACGAGGGGGTAAAACGATGATTTTGCAGATGGCTTTTGGCTTTAAGGAAGATTGATGCGGTGATTGGTGATTGGGGACTGGGGATTGGGGATTGGGGATTAGCAGTTATCAGTGAACAGTTACCAGTTACCAGTGAACAGTTTATTCCCTAATTCCCCCTTGTCCCCCTTGTCCTCCTTGTCTCCCTTGTCTCCCTCTTCCCAGTCCCCAGTCCCTAGTCCCCAGTCCCTAATCCCTAATTCCCTAACTCTTCTGCCAGTATTTGCTGATAAATTTGTGGTAAGCGAGAACTCATGGAGTTAGTTTCGATTCCGTAACCTAAACTCGTCCAAGTTCCTGAAAGCAGACGCAAAACTTGAGTAACTTTGCCTTGTTGTAATAATTGAGA
Organism: Oscillatoria salina IIICB1; assembly: GCF_020144665.1. Classification (NCBI taxonomy): domain Bacteria; kingdom Bacillati; phylum Cyanobacteriota; class Cyanophyceae; order Oscillatoriales; family Oscillatoriaceae; genus Oscillatoria; species Oscillatoria salina. The sequence continues at coordinate 10,143 of NZ_JAAHBQ010000037.1, forward strand.
GATATCAACTCCCCAAGCTTGGCGATCGCTTAACCAAGCATAAACTACTGCATCTTGATATTGGGGTTCAAAACTATATCCTTGCCAAATCCAAAAACCAAAAGGTCTGGGATGATAGCGTTGTGCTTTTTCATCCCAGGTACGATTGAGGAACTGATAGCGTCCGGCTGCGGTAGAACAGTTTCCGGCATTGGGTCCTGTAACGATGGTCACGCAACGGTTGGGATGACGAGAGAGATCCCAAACTTGTTCTCCTCCGTAAATAACTCGGTAAGGTTGGGGAACATTGGCTTCTGAAGCCGAAATTGTTCGCATCAAGGCGCGAAGATAGGGATCGCCTCCTTGCATGACCAAAGGTTGAGTTCCTTTGAGACTGCTGCCGCGATCGAGCCAATTTATTTGCCTTCTCTCTAAATTCCACACTAAAAACAGCAAACTGGCTAAGGCGATCGAATTAAAAAGAAAAAAGTTTTGTTTTGATTTTTGTTTCAGCATGAAAAGAATAGGTTAAGAATTGCTGAAATTTAAGCTTGACTAAGCAACATTTGTAAATAATTCTTCCCAGGAGCGCGATTGTGCTTCCACAGAAGTTACTATTTCAACAATTTTATTCTGTGCAGGTGTTTGCAACAGCGCTTCTACGCAAACCCGAGCAACTTTAGTCCGGGGAATACTGCCATCAAACAGAGTATCTGCGGATGACATGACAATTGGATCTGAGTTATCTTCGTTTTTAAGACCACCAGGTCGAACAATAGTATAAGTCAAACCGCTATTTTGGAGATATTCTTCTGCTTGCTTTTTCCAATAAAGAATCAACCAAAAGAGGTTGAGAGGGTGAAAAATTTTCGATACACATAAAGAGGAAACAAAAACAAAATGTTGAATTCCCTTAGTCTGGGCAGCATCAACAAGATTTTTTGTTCCTTGGTAGTCAACTTGGTAAGGACCAGTGGGATCGAGACTGGGACTAGCCCCTGTCGCACAAAGTAAAACAGTCGAGTCAGCGATCGCGTTTAGTAGTGTCTCTGGCTTGAGAACATCCCCAACTACTAATTCTACCTGTGCTGGTAAAACTTGTTTGCCTTTTTCTAAGTTACGCACTAAAGCTCGTACCGGAATTTCCCTTCTAACTAACTCTTTAACTATTCGTCGTCCCGTTTGCCCTGTAGCCCCTGCGACAAATGCTTTCATACCGATCTCCTTCAATTAAAGTTTACTGTCCAAGCGAGGAATCAAGCTAACTTTTCAATTGTATTAATTTTAAAGTTGTCATCTTCTTTATTGTGGATAGCAAAACAGACAGGTAAAAATCAACTACCTGAGTGGGAATCTTTCGGGATGGCACGCACTTCAAGAACCAGAGTGAGTAAATTATGCAGTATCAATTTGTTGACAATCAACCGCTAGAAACTTCCGAATTATTACTTAATGCTGAATATATCCCCACAGATCGAGATTTGAACGATCCCGCAGCCGAAATAACTCAAGAACAAATTTACTTTCAAACTCACTTTGAAGGTGAGATGGAAATGTTTAGCGATGCAGGTACTGTTGCTGAATATCTCGATGCCCATGAAGGTTGGTTTTGCCGTTGCGCCCAACCAATGAAGGCAGAACCTTTAGGGAAAAATGGCTATACCTTAATTATCGGGCGTTTTGGTTCTTTTGGCTATGAAGTTGAACCGAAAATTGGGGTAGAAATGTTACCTCCCCAGGAAATGGTTTATAAAATGCGGACAGTGCCAGTCCCTGATTACCATCCTCCGGGGTACGATGTTGATTATCACGCCTCGATGAGTTTGGTTGAGAAAGATTTCGCAGACCGAGAAAAGGCGAATTTAGAACAAGTATCGGTGGTGACGCAAGTAGAGTGGCAGTTACACTTAAAAGTAGCAATTCGCTTTCCCAAGTTTATTTATAAATTACCTAGAGGTTTGATTCAAAAAACTGGCGATCGCCTGCTTGCTCAAATTGTCCGCCAAATTTCCCCGCGTTTAACTCAAAAAGTACAACAAGATTTTCACGATCGCCTGAATCTCCCTTTACCTGATTCTCAGTTTCAATTTCGTCAAATTGGGTGATTTTAGTTTTTTTCCCTCTGGTAGTGTTAATCTGTGTTTTGCCGTTAAAGAAGAGGATTAGGCAGCAAGATGCTGCCATTACTTTTCTCAATCCAATCGCGATTCAGAAATAATTACATTTCGCTAACAATTTTGAAAACAATTTGCATACCCGTAATTGCTTGCCAGCCAAACAATCCTAACAGGACAATATTGAGGGTGATATGGGTATAACGGGCTACTTCATTACCTTTAAGCATGAAAGGTACTAAAGACGCAGAAGTGGCAATTAAGGCTGTCATACCTAATCCTGTCAGCAAATGAGAACCAAAAAACAGCTTTTCATTGTTCAGGTAAGTGACACCCATCGCTGCGATCGCACCAATCACCATGAATGCTAGCAAAGCTGAACCCAGTTGATGATGTTTTTGACCGTAGTTTTTCTTAACCAGTTCTTTACGGACTTCTTTATCCTCTACAGTACGGATGCGGCGTATTTGCCAACCGAGATAAAGTGAATACAGCGCGATCGCTAGCAACACCCACATGAGGAACGGGTGAAGGAATTGGGACCAGACTTTAATTGATTCGGGAATTTCAAAGTTCATCGCCTTCTCGTCAAAGAAAATTAAGTATCTTTATAAAAATTAACTTAACATAAGGGACTGGGGATTAGGGATTGGGGACTGGGTTTAGTTATCACCCGAACAGGGAACAGTTACCAGTGAACAGTTACCAGGGAACAGTTATCAGTGAACAGTGACCAGTGAACAGTTATCAGTGAACAGTTACCAGTGAACAGTTACCAGGGAACAGTTACCAGTGAACAGTTACCAGTGAACAGTTACCAGTGAACAGTTACCAGGGAACAGTTACCAGGGAACAGTTACCAGTTTATTCGCTAATTGCTTCTTGTCTCTAATATCTACTGAAAACTGAAAACTGAAAACTGATAACTGATAACTGAAAACTGATAACTGATAACTGGTCACTGAAACCCCCTTGAGGTGTAATCTCGAAATAGAATTGGTATGAAGGGGAATAGGCGTGGCTAGTCAGGATGTTTTGCTGCTCAATGCTGTCCGGAGTGGTAATCTTCATGAAGTGAAAAATCAACTCATCCGAGGTGCAAACCCCGATGCAGTTGATTCTACTGAGACAACGGCGTTAATGTATGCTGCCCAAGCAGGGTACACTGAGATCGCGCGATCGCTGTTGGCTTCGGGGGCGAAGGTTAATTATCAAAGTCAACGTTACCAGTTGACGGCGTTAATGGTTGCTGCTGCTGCTAATAATTTCGATTTGGTGGAGGTTTTGCTGGCGGCTGGGGCGGATGTTAATGCTAAAAATGATGATGGTAGTACGGCTTTAATGATTGCTGCTTATAAAGGCTATCTGCAAGTTGTGGAAATTTTGCTTGCTGGTGGGGCTGATGTCAATATTCAGGATCGAGATGAAGATACAGCCTTGAATTTAGCAGTTCAGGCGAATAAGGTGGAAATTGTCCGGGTTTTACTCTCAGCAGGTGCAGATCCTCATGCAGGTATCGGGAGTTTGGCGATCGCTGTGGGCGAAAGTTATCTTAAATGTTTGGAGGTTTTGCTTGCAGGTGGGGCAAATATTAATTCTACCGATCCTGACAGTCAAACTCCCCTGATGCAAGCGGCTGTTTTGGGGAATTTAACCATAGTCAAGAAGTTAATTTTTGCTGGTGCTGATGTTAATGCTCAAGATCGAGATGGGGAAACGGCTTTATCTCTTGCTGCCGATCGAGGTCATTTGGATGTGATGGAAGCCTTGATCGATGCTGGTGCTAAACTTTACTCGACCGCGCTCATTGCCGCAGCCGCCACAGCACAAGTTGAGATAGTTAATTTCTTACTACAAAAAGGTACAAATGTCAATAGCCAAGATGAAGATGGCGATACAGCTTTGCACATTGCGACAGTGGAAGGTCATTTGGAGGTAGTCGAGGCGTTATTAAATGCAGGTGCAGATGTTAACGTGAGAAACAAGATTAAGGATACGCCCTTGTGGGTAGCGGCATTGCAAGGAAATAGGGCAATTGTCAAAACTTTAGTGCTTCACGGTGCAGATGTCAATGTGGGCGATGGTGGAGAAACACCTTTAACTCTAGCATTTGCAACGGGAGATCTAGAGCTAGTCAAAATTTTACTTGCTGCGGGTGCAGATGTTAATATTCCCCAGTTTGACGGAAAAACCTTATTGATGAAAGCCGCAGATCGGGGTAATTTAGAAGTGATGGAAATGTTGCTAGACGCAGGTGCGGACGTTAACTTAAAGGATAACGCAGGAGCAACAGCTTTAATGTGGGCGAGTCATCGAGGTTATATAAAAGCAGTAGAATTGTTGCTGAAGCGAAAAGAAGTGGATCTCAACAGTAAAAATAAGGGTGGATATAGTGCGATCGCGATCGCCGAATTTAACAAATATCCCCAAGTCGTGAGATTGTTAAAACAAGCCGGGGCTGAAGAGTGAGATTTTTTAGGCGGGCTTTTCTTTGCCCGCTACTAAAAAAACTATTACTATAATTACTATAAAGGCAATAAATCTTGATGACGATTAAGCTCATAAGTGACAGGTTTATTATGTTTAATAACCTTACCTTCAGCCACAGCTTGCTTCAACCAAATTCGCATTTGTCCAACCTGTACATCTAAAGAATCAGCCAGAGTTTTATCATCTAAAGGTTGCTCTAGTTTCTCAAGAATAAAAGGTAAAACTGCTTCATAAATATTTTGAGGACGAGATTTTTGGGGAGTGATTTGAAAATTAGGATTAGAAGTAATATTACTTGCAACTTGAGTTGGTTCAACTGTCGCTTTTCTGACTGACTGACTAATATTTTCTTCAGCCTCAATCTCAGCAACAGCAACTTGCAAAACTTCCTTCAAAGGTTGATTCCAAGGAAAGTCAGGAAAAGGTTTTGCTTGATTCTTAATCAGTTGATAATTTCCTGCTGGTACATCTCCTTGCATTCGCACAAAAACCGGAGTATTTTTAATCTTTTTCAGCGCTTCTGTTGCACCAGCCCAAGTACCACCTTTTTCTACCAAAGAACTAATAACTAAAGCATAATTAGCTAAAGCATAAATATATTTATTGCGTCCCATTGCGTTACCAACACTGAAACCAGCATCAGGATCGTAGGGAGAAATTAAAGTTAATTTATCTTCTTGAATACTCGAACGAAACTTACTCGAAACCGCCGCTTTACTCAAGCTATCTGCTAGCACACCAACTGTCGTTCCTCCGGCTTCTAAGGCTGCTAGCATCGCCGCTTGGTCTACCCCTCGCGCTCCCCCAGAAACCACCTGTATGCCTTCAGCAACGCAAGTCTGGACAACATTTGTCGTATAGGAAAGTCCCTCTGCATCCACATCTCGCGAACCGACAATTGCTAATCCTCCTTGAGAAAGTAGCTCAATCTTACCAACACCATAGAGAATTGCTGGAGCAGAATGTTTTAATTTCTGTTTGAGACATTTGGGATAATGGCGATCGCTACGTGCTAAGATCCATAATCCCTGATTTGTCCACTTCTCAACTGCTAAACTCAACATGAAACTGCGATTTAATAACGCAATTATTCGCTCCGAATCAAGTTTTCCAATAGTAGTTTCCTTGAGTTTTTGACTACAAGTTGGATCGAGTAAATTTTTAGGAGTCAGGTGATTTTCTCGTAGCCAACCAGCAACAGAATTATACTCGCTCAATGTCAAAGGTTGTGGTTCAGTTTGGCGGTTTTGACCAAAACTAGCACAGAGAAGGAGAATAACTTGAGTATCAGGTTGTAACATTTGGCGTTATTTTTAACAAAATTCGACACAAATTTAAGTAATTTAAGTGAGTAGTTTAAGAGAGAGAATTAATTGCTAATGCTAAGGGAAAAACTTGACCGCTTCCGGCTTGACGTAATAGTGCAGCAATGACAGTAAATGTCCAACGGGAATCAACAAAATCATCAATTAAAAATACTGCACCTGGTTTAATTTTACTACAATCGAGCGCAAAAATACCATCTAAATTACGAGCCTGATGATAACTGTTACTCATAGTTTTTTGTGGTGAATTTTGACGTACTTTTTGCACGACTGAGATGAAAGGTAAATTCAATTGATTTGCGAGTCTTTGGGAAAAATTGGGGACTAATTGGGAACGATTTAAGGAAGGAACGCAAGTTATCCAAGTTGGCATTGGTTCTGGTTGCCAACGTTGAATCATTTCAATTATACCTTGAATTAAAGCATCATCAAAATAGTTATCTTGATATTTTCCTTGTTTAACTAATTCTCCCCAACCTGCATCACCCCACAGACATAATGCTCGTCCTATTTCAGCTTTTAAATTATCTTTAATACGTCCGAGAAAACCATAAGTAGGTAAAGCATTTTTAATCCAGATTTTCCGAGGTTCAATAATTTGGTCGCTGCGTCGGAGAAATTGAATTGCTTGATTAACTTTGGCTAATGAGTAGTTAGTTGGTAATAAGTTTTCGCCTAAACAAACTGCACATTTACCACAGCTAGTTGGATTGGAGTCGTCTAAAGCTTGAGCGAGAAATTTCATCAAGCATTCTTGACTTTCCATATAGACTTGCATTTGCGCTTGTTCTTGTTGGCGAATGCGAGTTAATTTAGCGATTTTTTCTAAATCCTGTTGATACTTAATTGGGGTTGTATACCACTTTGTACCTTGCTTAGTTACAGGTGCAGGAGATTCTAAAGATAGGAGTTTTAATACTTTATCAATTTGTCCGCGAGAAAGATTCAAATTTTCTTCTAATTGAGCCACAGAAAAACCATCAGATGCCTTATTAAGAGCATTTAAAACTTCTTCTGTGTGAGCTTGGGGAGGAAAAGCAGTTTCGATAAAATAGTTAGTAATTTCGTCATCTTCATCGCCACTAAGAAGAATTCCATAAGCTTGTTCTACGGCTCTTCCAGCCCGTCCCACTTGTTGATAATAATGAACAACAGAACCGGGGCGTTGATAATGAATAACAAAGCCTAAGTCGGGTTTATCAAAGCCCATTCCTAATGCTGTAGTGGCGACTAATGCTTTAATTTGGTTATCAATTAATTGGTTTTCTAAGGTTTCTCGTTCTTCAGTTTGTAATTGACTGTGGTAAGGTTTTGCGTCAATTTCTTGGGTTTGTAACCAAGCGGCGACTCGTTCCGAATCTCGAACTGTTAAAGTGTAAATAATGCCGCTTCCTGGTAAACTTGGAAGTTGTTCTGCTAACCATGCCATGCGTGCAGCCGGACTCGGTAAATAAATGTTTTGTAGTTGTAAACTTTGGCGAGTTAAATTACCTCTAAAAATACGCAAATTTGCACCTAATTGGGCGGTAATATCATTAACAACTCGGTTATTAGCTGTAGCAGTAGTAGCGATCGCGGGAAGATTGGGAGGAAGGGCTTGTAAAATTCGGGTAATCCGTCGATAATCGGGACGAAAATCGTGTCCCCAGTCGGAAATACAATGGGCTTCGTCAACTACAAATAAGCCAATTTGGGCAGAGATTCGTGATAAAATAGTGTCGCGAAATTCATCGTTGGCTAATCGTTCGGGAGAAATGAGGAGAAGATCGATTTGTCCGGTGAGAAGTTGAGTTTTTACTTGTTCCCAATCGTCCTTATTGCTAGAATTAATTGTAGCAGCTTGGAGATTGAGTCTAGTGGCAGCAGCGATCTGGTTGCGCATTAAAGCGAGGAGAGGAGAAATCAGGAGAGTGAAACCTGCACCGCGATCGCGTAACAAGCGAGTAGCGAGAAAGTAAACGATACTTTTACCCCAACCCGTGCGTTGTACCACCAGTAAACGATCTCGCTGTTCAAGCAAAGACGCGATCGCTTCCCATTGTCCTCCTCGAAACTTAGCTGTAGGATCGTCTAATGCAAGTCGCAACAGCGCGATCGCTTGATTTCGTAATTCATTTGTCATCTCTACACCCCAAAAAAATTACTCAAATTATTTCGAGTTACCAAACTATTTTCAACTCTAAAATAAATCCAGGTAAAACATTCTCACCAGATACAGTAATCGGATTATCTAAAACTTGTTTTACTTGTCCTTGACGATATATTTCCACTTGTCGATTTTGGCGGTTAATTAACCATCCCAGTCGCATTCCATTGTCAATATATTCTTCCATTTTCCCTTGCAAAAATTTCCAAGAATCTTCTGGAGAACGTAACTCAATTGCAAAATCCGGACAAAGGGGCAGAAATTTTTTCTGTTGTTCTAAAGTTAGGTTATTCCATTTAGCGATCGGAATCCAAGCCACATCCGGAGAACGAGTTGCATTATTAGGAAGATGAAATCCAGTGGAAGAATCAAAGCATACTCCTAACTGAGTTTGTTCGTTCCAAATACCCAATTTTAGGGCAATATTAAAATTACATTTTCCTGTTTCTCCTCCTGTCGGAGAAATAACCAAAAGTTCTCCTTTCTGATTGCGTTCAAATTGCAGATCGGGATTTTTTTGACTTAGTTGATAAAGTTGTTCGGTAGTAATTTCCAGAATCGAATCGAAGTTAACAGTAATAGCTGTCATAGTTGCTTATTTCTCCTTTGTTAGCGATCGCGCAATCCTAAATTTTTTCTTATCTACCTCCTCTAGTTTTCTCCCTAGACTTGCAAAAAATTTCCTTCATCTTTGTCGCCATAAAAACAGCAAAATTTTACTCATCCATAACTGCATCTCGGTCTAGTAAGAAAAGATTACGCAATCGATCGGTATCTAATTCTGTCAACCATTGTTCCCCTGCATCAACAGTTTGTTCGGCAAGTTGTTTTTTAGTTTCAATTGTCTCATTAATTCGCTCTTCTAAAGTACCCGTACAAATAAATTTATGAACTTGTACATTGCGTTTTTGTCCGATCCGAAAAGCGCGATCGGTTGCTTGATTTTCTACGGCTGGATTCCACCAACGATCGATATGAAAAACATGATTTGCTCTGGTAAGATTTAAACCAGTTCCACCTGCTTTTAAAGATAAAATGAAAATTGGCGGACCTTGAGGATCGTTTTGGAAACGTTCGACCATTTCTTCTCGTTGTTGGCGACGAGTTGCACCGTAAAGAAACAAACTTTCTACGCCAAGTTTTGCTTCTAAATAAGGTTTTAGTAGCTTCCCCCATTCAGAAAATTGAGTGAAAATTAAAGCGCGAGATCCTTCAGAAATAATTTCTTCTAACATCTCTTCTAGACGCAATAATTTACCGGATCTTTCTGCTTTATCGAGTTTTTTCTCTTTCAAATATTGTGCTGGATGATTACAAACTTGTTTGAGTTTCATAATCAAAGTAAGAATCTTTCCTCGGCGTTGAATACCTTCCGATTCTTCAATTTCTTCCAGAGATTTATCGACCAATTCTTGATAGATATCAGCTTGTTCTTTTGCCAGTCCACAAAAGACATTTATTTCCTGTTTTTCAGGCAAATCTTGAATAATATCCTTGTCAGTTTTTAAACGACGAAGAATAAAAGGCTGCACCAGCGATCGCAACTGGATCAAAGATTCTCGATCGCCATATTTTTCAATCGGAATTGCAAAGCGACGCTTAAAAAATTGCTGGTTTCCTAAATAACCGGGATTGAGAAAATCGATAATCGACCACAATTCCGACAAGCGATTTTCGACGGGAGTACCTGTTAAAGCAATCCGAAAACCTGCTTTTAACTTTCGCGCTGCTTGGGATTGTTTCGCTTGCGGATTTTTAATGTTTTGCGCTTCGTCTAAAACAATTCCTTCCCAATCAATTGTAGACAAAGTTTTTTCATCTCGAAACACTAAAGGATAACTGGTAAGAACCAAATCTTTATTCTTAACTTGTTTAGCAAAAGTTTTACCTTTATTACGTCCACCACCATGATGAATTACTGTCGAAAGAGTAGGAGCAAATTTTTTGACTTCTCGTTCCCAGTTGCCTAATACAGAAGTAGGACAAATTACTAAAGTAGGTTTATTTAAGGCTTCTTGTTGTTTTAAATTTAATAAAAAAGCAATTAATTGGGGCGTTTTTCCTAAGCCCATATCATCCGCCAAACAAGCACCTAAACTCCAACGTTCGAGGAAAGATAACCAACTAACGCCGCGAATTTGGTAAGGTCGTAATTCACCTTTAAATCCTTGAGGAGTTTCAATTAATTCGACAGCTTTATTCTCACCGAGATTAGTAATTAATTCTTGCAAAACCCCACTAGCTTCAAAACCAACAACTGGTAATTTAGCAATAGTTTCTGTCTTACTTTGAGTGAGACGTAAGGCATCTTCCACCGACAAATTCATCTTTTCGTTGGTAGATGCTAAAATATTTTCTGCCGCTTTCACATCCGCAGGTTGTAAAGCAATCCATTCGCCATCTACTTGTACCAGAGGCGATTTTTGCGCTAACATTCGCTCAAATTCTTGTTGGGAAATAGTTTTATCGCCCATTGCTAATTCTAGGCGATATTTGAGCAAACTTTGCAATCCCAAACGTTCGCCTTTCTTCTGAGCAACTTTTGCATGAATTTTAACACCAAGGCGTTTTTCACTTGTGCCGCGTGCTAAACCTGGAGGTAGAATTACTCCCAATCCGTTATCTTCTAATTGCCAAGCTGTAGCGCGGATAAATTGATAAACTTCAATCGGATTTAATTGACAAAATTGCGGTTGTTTTGCTTGTAAACTAGCTTCGATAGCTGAATACAAACGAGAAGCCAATCCTAACCCTTTGAGTAAAGTTTCTTGCGGTTGTTCGATAGTTCGCTCTTGATAAGTCAATTGTTCTACCGGATGCTGCCAAATATAGTTAGCATCAATGATAAATTCTGGGTCGTCAATTGCTTGTAAACCATATTGTAACTTCCAATCCAATTGACCCCAATTAACTTCGCTTTCAGTAGGTGGAACTAAAGACAGACAAACACGAAATTGATTTTGTTCTACTTCAGTGGAAACAGGGGTAACTAAATAATCTTTAACTGGATATGTCCAATTGGCAATTGCTGCTTCCAAGCGTTTGACTGCTGTTGGTTCCGTTTCAAAATTAGCTGATGTTTGCGAAAGTGAATTTAACCATTGTTCGAGAGTAGAATCGTTTTTTGAGGTGGTATTTGTAGTCAGCCAATTACGCAGTCGTGTATCGAGCGAACTACGCAAAAAGCTGAGGATTAATTGTTTAGGTTGTGGTAATTCCGGCTGAGAGTTGAGCGAGTCGTTATCTTCGGTTTTAATGGGGCGATAAGCACGACAAGCTCCCGGCATTATTTTAGCAAACTTTTCCAGACGAGCTTGGTCTACAGAACTATCAAGTAAAGGTTGCCAACAACTGATTTGATTTCCTTGGGAATCTAAATATATTCCGGGCAAAAATTTCGAGCGAGCAATTAAATCGAGACTCCAACGCTGAATTTGCGACCAAAAACGTAATTCTGCGCCGACATAAGCATCAGTTGCTTTAAAAGAACCGAGAGGTAAGGCTTGTAAAAAAGAGTAAATTTCTGAACTATTAAAGCAAAATCCTTCAATTTTCCATCTGGTAAAAGTTTCTGTGCCTGCTAACATTGTGCCAGACAAAACTGGGAGAAGTTCACCTTTTTCGCTCTGGGAAGGAAGGATGGCAATTAAAGCTTGTTTGTTGGTTGCAGAGTTACCAAATTGTGAGAGATTGAGTTTGCGCGAGTTCAAAAACTCAGTTAACTCTGCATAACTCATTCCATAAGGATGTGTTGGAGTTCCCACAGTTATAGCGTAATTTTCTACCGAGGCTTTACTACGCCACGTCTCCCCCCAAAGAAAGAAATAGCCTTGAGTTCCTTCGTCGATCCAACTACCATGTAATGTTGCCATATCAGTTTATTAGTTAACAGTTATCAGTTATCAGTTACCAGTTACCATTTACCAGTTACCAGTTTATCCTCCCCCTTGTCTCCCAATCCAAGGGTCCCCAATCCCCTCCTCACCAGTCCCCTCCTCACCAGTCCCCAATCCCCCAATCCCAGTCACTCGCGATCTCAGTTGACAGACATAAATGCTAGGATTGCGACAGAAAAGGAAAAGAGAGAAAAAAAGGAAAAGCACTGAATGCAAGAGTTTGACAAGTCGATATCCTTTGATGGACGGGATATTAGACTAAAGGTTGGTTTATTCGCACCGCAAGCAGGTGGTGCAGCTTTGATTCAGTCGGGCGATACAGCCGTTTTGGTGACAGCGACTCGCGCAGAGGGTAGAGAAGGGATAGATTTCTTGCCTTTGTTAGTGGATTACGAAGAAAGACTTTATGCAGCAGGTAAGATTCCTGGCGGTTTTTTACGTCGTGAAGGTCGTCCTCCAGAAAAGGTGACGCTCACTTCCCGTTTAATTGACCGTCCTTTGCGTCCTCTGTTTCCCCAATGGTTGCGGGATGACATACAAATCATAGCAACTACTCTGTCGATGGATGAAGAAGTGCCACCAGATGTTTTGGCGGTGACGGGGGCTTCGGTTGCGGTTTTGTTGGGAAAAATTCCGTTCCAAGGTCCGATGGCGGCGGTGCGAGTTGGGTTGGTGGGAGATGATTTTATCATTAATCCGACTTATCGGGAAGTTCGTGAGGGAGACTTGGATTTAGTTGTAGCTGGTTCCCCGGATGGGGTTGTGATGGTCGAAGCTGGAGCAAATCAGCTACCGGAACAAGATATTATCGAAGCGATTGATTTTGGTTATGAAGCTGTGCAAGATTTGATTGAAGCACAGCAAGAAATGATGAAGGAACTGAATCTCGATCTGGTGAGTGAGGAACCGCCAGAGATCGATAATAGTTTAGAGGATTTCGTCAGAGAGCGGGCTACGACTGGGATTAAAAAGATTCTTTCCCAGTATGATTTAGATAAAAACGATCGCGATGCGGCTTTGGATAAGGTAAGGGAAGAAGAAGTGGAAACGGCGATCGCGGAGTTACCTGATGAAGATCCGCTCAAAGTTGCTGCTACGGAAGATTCCAAGGCTGTCTCGAAGGTATTCAAAGATATCACTAAGGAGTTGATGCGATCGCAAATTGTTAATGATGGTGTGCGAGTTGATGGGCGCAAACTCGATGAGGTTCGTCCCATTTCCTGTCGCGTTGGGCTTCTTCCTGCAAGGGTTCATGGTAGTGGTTTGTTTAACCGAGGTTTAACTCAGGTAATGTCTGTGGTTACTTTGGGTACTCCCGGAGATGCTCAAGAGTTGGCTGACGATCTCCATCCACAAGACGAAAAGCGCTATCTCCATCACTACAATTTCCCGCCTTTTTCCGTGGGGGAAACGAAGCCTTTACGTTCTCCAGGACGACGGGAAATTGGTCATGGTGCTTTGGCTGAACGCGCGATCTTGCCTGTTTTGCCTCCCCAAGAGGATTTTCCTTATGTGATTCGGGTAGTCTCGGAGGTGCTTTCTTCTAATGGTTCGACTTCGATGGGTTCGGTTTGTGGCTCAACTCTGGCTTTAATGGATGCTGGGGTGACAATCTTGAAGCCTGTTAGCGGTGCAGCGATGGGTTTAATTAAGGAAAAGGATGAAGTTCGCATTCTTACAGATATTCAAGGAATTGAAGATTTTCTGGGGGATATGGACTTTAAGGTAGCTGGAACCGATAGCGGAATCACTGCTTTGCAGATGGATATGAAAATTACTGGTTTGTCTGTGAAAGTTATTGCTGATGCGATTAAGCAAGCGAAACCAGCGCGGTTGCATATCCTGGAAAAAATGCTGGAGGCGATCGCTGAACCTCGTCCGCAACTCTCTCCTTATGCTCCTCGTTTGCTTACCTTCAAGATCGATCCGGAATTAATCGGTTTGGTCATTGGTCCGGGAGGTAAAACGATCAAAGGTATTACCGAACAAACTGGGGCTAAAGTCGATATTCAAGATGACGGTACGATCACTGTTTCGGCTGTGGAAGCGGAGAAAGCTGAAAAAGCTCAGAAAATTATCGAAGGCATGACCCGTAAACTTGATGAAGGAGATGTTTATGTCGGTCGTGTTGTCCGGATTATCCCCATTGGTGCTTTTGTCGAAGTGCTACCAGGAAAAGAAGGAATGATTCATATCTCTCAACTCGCCGATCGCCGAGTTGGTAAAGTTGAAGATGAGGTAGCTGTCGGCGATGAAGTTGTGGTTAAGGTGCGCGAAATTGACAGCAAAGGTCGCATTAATCTCACTCGCTTGGGTATTCACCCTGATGAAGCAGCAAAAGCCCGTGAAGCGGCGATTAAATAGTCGTCAGTAGTCGTTTTTCTGTTCATTGTTCATTGTTCGTGGCTCATCTTTGGGCTTACTACGAACTCTGAACTATGAACCACTGACCTAGTATTAATTATTTCTACAAAACCTTGACATAAAAACCAAAAAGTGTATCAATAGCTAATTAATTGATAACCTCGCCTTAACCCTAGCCAGTGGCGTAAACTAAATTTTGCAAGATACATTGAAATCGAAATAGGGTTAAGCTGTGCGAAAAATTATTATTGCTGGTAACTGGAAAATGCACAAAACTCAAGCAGAATCCAAAGAGTTTCTCCAAGGATTCCTACCTGAGTTGGAAAATACTCCCGACGAGCGAGAAGTTGTTTTGTGCGTTCCCTTTACAGATTTAGCTGTTGTCTCCCAAAATTTGCATGGTAGTCGAGTGCGTTTGGGCGCTCAAAATGTTCACTGGGAAGATTCTGGAGCCTATACAGGCGAAATTTCTGGCTCGATGCTCAAAGAAATTGGCACGAGTTACGTTATCGTTGGACACAGCGAACGTCGTCAATATTTCTGTGAAACTGATGAAACGGTTAATTTGCGTCTTAAGGCTGCTCAAAATCACAATTTAATTCCTATTCTCTGTGTCGGAGAAACGAAAGCCCAAAGAGATGCAAAGAAAACGGAAAATGTCATTATCAATCAATTGAAACAAGATTTAGTTGATATTGATTTGACTAAGTTAGTTGTTGCTTACGAACCAATTTGGGCGATTGGTACTGGCGATACTTGTGAAGCAAAGGAAGCAAATCGCGTTATTGGTTTAATTCGCGCTCAGTTAGACCATCCTGATGTTTCTATTCAGTATGGTGGTTCTGTCAAACCTGGTAATGTTGATGAAATTATGGCTCAACCAGAAATTGATGGGGCTTTGGTAGGAGGAGCTAGTTTGGAGCCAGCTAGTTTTGCCCGAATTGTTAATTATCAATAGTTGGTTTTTAGTCAGTGCTTGAGCGCTTTTTAATGAGGATTAAATACCTCGCTACAGTTTGTAGTTAGCGCTTTAGCGCTGAATAAAAAAGACTAAATTACTTGGGATCTTAAAGTTTTCTCGGAAGCAGGACTAAAGTCCTCACTACTAACTTTTAAGTTTTCTCGGAAGCAGGACTAAAGTCTTCGCTACTAACTTTTAAGTTTTCTCGGAAGCAGGACTAAAGTCCTCACTACTAACTTTTAAGTTTTCTCGGAAGCAGGACTAAAGTCCTCGCTACTAACTTTTAAGTTTTCTCGGAAGCAGGACTAAAGTCCTCGCTACTAACTTTTAAGTTTTCTCGGAAGCAGGACTAAAGTCCTCGCTACTAACTTTTAAGTTTTCTCGGAAATAGAACTAAATTTCTGACTTTAAATTATGGACGAATTAATAATTCGTGGACAAAGTTTTCCCTGGGGAGTTCGCTCTTATTTAATGGGTATTCTTAATGTTACTCCTGATAGTTTTAGCGATGGGGGTGAGTTTGATAGTCTGGATTCTGCAATAGCACAAGGAGCTAAAATTGTCAAGAGAGGCGGCGATATTATTGATGTGGGTGGGCAATCAACTCGACCAGGTGCAGCACAAATCTCCTTGGAAGAAGAACTCAATCGCGTGTTACCAATTATACAAGCTTTGCGAAAACAGTTAGATACGCCGATTTCCATCGATACGACTAGAGCAGAAGTAGCCAAAGCCGCAGTTAAAGCGGGTGCAGATATTGTGAATGATATTTCGGGGGCGACGTTTGACGAGGCAATGTTATCAGTAGTTGCTGAGTTGGGCGTGCCAATTATTTTGATGCACATCCGAGGAAACCCGGAGACGATGCAAAAATTAACTGATTATCAAGATTTGGTAGGAGAGATTTATCAGTTTTTTGAGCGTCGAATTGCGGCTGCGGTGGAAGCGGGAATTGCGCGATCGCAAATCATCATCGATCCCGGTATTGGCTTTGCGAAGAATTACGAGCAAAATTTAGAATTATTACGCAGATTGGGTGAATTTCGCTCATTAAATGCGCCAATCTTAATCGGAGTGTCGCGCAAAAGTTTTCTCGGACATATTCTGAATAAAGCTAATCCCAAAGAGCGAATTTGGGGAACTGCGGCTGCTTGTAGTGCGGCGATCGCGGCGGGTGCAGATATCATCAGAGTACACGATCTTTCGGAAATGTACGACGTTTGTCGCGTTGCCGATGCAATTTGGCGAAACTGAAAAGCAAAAAAACACCCCCGAATCGAGGGTGTTAGTATGAGCTATTCAGGTACGAACGCTCGAAAATAAGTTAAAACTTAGGCAAAATCATGGTTTAAACCGATTTCTGCGGCGGAACGGCTCAACATTGCTTCTTGGCGGTTCCGATTGATGCGGGTGCGATCCATCATTAAAACACGAGCTTTATCTTGAGTAGACAAAGCAGGGATTTTGCCAACTTTGACGCTCTTGTCGCTACTGGTTTGTCCTACTTGATAGCTAACGCCGCGATATGTCAAATTCTTTGTCGGTTGAATTACCGGGGGCTTCTTGAGATTGCGAAAACGCCAATCCATTCCCCGATATTTACCGCCAACTTTGCCTTCGCTTGTTTCAACAAAAGTTGGATTGTAGTCGTAGTTTACTCCGCGATATGTGAGTTTCATGCTTTTCGCCTCCAATTCTTAGCTGTAGAGATTTGGGGCGCGTTCCTTCGGGTTTTCCCTACTTCCGTCTCTCTGAGAACTCATCTAGAGAGATGAACGTTTTTTCTTTCTGTATTCAATGTAACAACTTTCTGGGTAAATGTCAAATATTTACAAAAATTTACAAAAAGTTGCTTGAAGTCTAACTCTCAGATCGTTCCAGATTGAGTCGAGCGTAAATCCTAAGCTAAGGGTAGATAAAAACGGAAAATGCTCCCCACCCCAACTTCACTTTCGACTTCAATTTTCCCACCTTGCAGTTCCACTAAACGTTTAGAAATAGCTAAACCAATACCTGTTCCTCTCGTGTTACGTGCTTGTGCTTTTCCCGATCGCCAAAAACGCTCGAATACGTGAGGTAAATCTGCGGCGGTAATTCCCGCTCCTGTATCTTTGACTGCAATCCAAAGTCGTTTATCTTCTAACCATACTTGCACAGTAATCGCCCCAATTTCTGTATAAGAAATAGCATTTCCGATTAAATTTACTAAAATTTGTTCTGTGCGATCGATATCGGCTAAAACTGGCGGTATTTGTGAGGGACATTCTAAACGCAATTCTGGACCTTCATCTAATAACTGATCGCTAAATCTTTCTACTAGCGTAACTAACAACGGACGTAAGTTCGCTGCTTGCAAATTAATCGGTAAATAACCAGCCTCGGCTTTAGATAATTCTTGCAAGTCATTGACAAGTCTTTGTAATCGTTTTGTTTCTCGCAGCAAACGCTGATAAACTTCGCTGTCTGGTTCAATTTTACGATCGGCAAGTTCCTCAAGATAACCGTGAATAACTGTTAGGGGGGTTCGTAATTCATGCGTCAAGTCGCCAATTAATTCACGACGGCGTTTTTCCACTCCTTCTAAACTAACAGCCATGCGATTGAAGCTACTACTAAGTTGATTTAACTCGGTAATTGATGAAGGTGGAAGACGCGCTGACAACTCTCCTTCGGCGAATTTTTTGGTTACTTGTTCTATTTTTTGTAAAGGTTGAGTAATGCGTTGAGATACCCAGTAACTCAAGCCTCCAGCAACTGTCGTACCAACGATTACAGCCCAAAATGTACTTCGATTCCAAGCAGTTTGAAAACCTTCGACAATGTAAGTACGAGCATAGCGCAAACTCAGTCCTTGCCCCTCAATTCTTTGTAGTTGGAGGACAAAAAAACGAGGTGAAGAAAGTTTGGCGATCGCCACTAAACTTCCCACAGCTACAATCATAACTAATAAGTGAGAAAAAAACAAGCGCGACGCCAAAGGTAAAGAATTCTTTTTCTTGATCCGAACCATAGTAAAAATTAATCTTCAAATTTATAACCGACACCAATTACTGTCTTAATGAAAGTGGGATTAGCTGGGTCTGGTTCAACCTTTTTCCGCAAGCGTCCGATATGTGTATCGACAACTCTTTCATCCCCAAAAAAATCATCTCCCCACAATTGCTCGATTAGTTGGCTGCGGTTCCAAACTCGACCGGGTTGTTTGACAAAGGTACTAAATAAATTAAACTCTAAATTACTTAAATTCAGCGTCTCCTCTTCTCCAGAAGGCATTTTTTTTGTTGCCGTGCGTTGGTCGATATTTACCTCAAAATGTTCGGTAGTATAAATCAATTCTTGCGGTTGAATTTGACGTAAACTGCGCCGCAATAACGCTCGAACTCTAGCGACTAATTCTTTCGGACTAAAAGGTTTCACCAGATAGTCATCTGCACCAGTAGATAAACCAATTACTCGGTCAATTTCTTCGCCTTTAGCTGTTAACATCAAAATAAAAGGGTCTTTCTTTCCTGGTTGTTGACGAATGCGGGCGCAAACTTCTAAACCATCTAAACCTGGTAACATTAAATCAAGGATAATAACATCAGGTTCTTGTTCTTTAAATGCTTGTAAAGCTGTTAGTCCATTATGACATTGAAAACAAGTAAAACCTTCTCTTTCTAAAGTTTGTTGAATTAGTTTAGCAATTTCTGGTTCGTCCTCAACAATTAAAATTTTCACTTCGCTAACCTCAGCCCCACTTTCAGATAACAATTATAGAAAAATTATCTCAATCTTGTCTGAATCATAAGATTGATTTTGTATTTCCCTTAAGGTTTTTATGCAAGGAAATTATTGTGAATATGTGTATATTTCGAGGTTGCTACTTTAGTTGATCGTTAAGGTTAAATTGAGGGATAAATAAATTTTAAATAGGAATTCTTCCTTGTCTCCCTTGTCTCCCTAGCTTGATTGTCGGTATTTCATAAATGTGACTGGAACTCGTAAAATAGTTTTAGCTAGGTGAGAAAGACGGTATTTTGATTTAAGCGAAGCGGGTAACTCGGAAAAAGAAATTGCTTCAAAGCCGAAACGGGTGTAAAATGAAGCTAACCTCGCACCTAAACATTCTAGGTAAAGAGGTTGTGTTGCTTGTGAAATTAAATACTTGATTAAATAAGTGGCTATACCTTGACCTCGCCACCGACTTTTGACTATTATACTTCCTAGTTCTTGTATGTTGGCGATCGCTCGCAGTTGTCCACAAGCGATTATTTCCCCTTCAGATTCTATCACCCAAAACTGCTGCCAGCGTATCTGAGTTGGGTCGAGCATCGCTTGGAGTACAAGTAGTCTTATTTTCC
Source organism: Oscillatoria salina IIICB1 (assembly GCF_020144665.1). Classification (NCBI taxonomy): domain Bacteria; kingdom Bacillati; phylum Cyanobacteriota; class Cyanophyceae; order Oscillatoriales; family Oscillatoriaceae; genus Oscillatoria; species Oscillatoria salina. The sequence goes on from NZ_JAAHBQ010000037.1 coordinate 29,761, forward strand.
AAATATCGCGGGCTGTGGCTGGACGTAGTTGACATCCTGGTGGTAGTTCGTTCATCTGATTAGAAATTCGGATCGCACCGATCCTTCTCTTACCATATTTTCTGACAATTTACCCTATTTGTCACAAAACTTAATTATTAGCTTTATGTTGACTTTTAAATCAATATAGGAATATAATCGTACTATCGCAATCTTAATTAAGTAATTAAATTCCCTAAAATCTAGCAACCGCTAGGTCACTTTTGGGGATGCAATTATTGATTGAAGATTGCCAAGTTATCAACGAAAAGACTTAAGAAAATCATGAATACAGCAGTCGCAGCGAGCGTATTAGAAACCTACACGCTCATCTACGTTGACGTGGATGAAAACTCAAACAAAGTGTGGAAAGGAAGTATTTACGAAGATGGTTCTTTTGTTGCTGAATGGGGGAGAGTTGGTAGCAAATTGCAACAAGCCAAAAACAGCTATCCATCAGTAAATTTAGCGCAAAAAAGACTAGCGCAAATGAAGCAACAAAAGCTCAAAAAAGGCTATACAGAAGCGCAAATCCTTACACCAGATACAGTCAAAAACGTATCACTAAAAACAGAAGATTTAGAAAAAATTGCTGCCACCCAAATCGACTGCGGCGAAGATGACAAAGCCAAAGATTTAATCCGTTATTTGGTCAAAGTAAATATTCACCAAATTATCTCCCAAACTAACATTCATTATGACTTAGATACGGGCAAATTCAGTACACCTCTAGGTTTAGTTACACCAGAAGCAATTGCCAAAGCTAGAGATTACCTAGCACAAATTGCTGTATGTTATAATCCTTTATCCTTACGCAAACTAGTCAGCAAATACTTAAGGTTGATTCCGCAAAAAGTTGGCAAAACTCTCGACGATTCTATTTTTCGGACTCAGCAAGAATTACAGCGTCAGAATGATATTTTATCTGCTCTCGATGCAGCCTTAATGGAAACCAAACAGCAAATTTTCAACTGTAAAATTCGTCGGGTTCCAGGTAGTACAATTGCTGGCAAAAAAACCTTTCAATGGATTCGCAGCCTCTACGAATCAACAATTAATTTGAATCATCAATCTGCGGGATACAAACTGCGCAGAGCGTATGAAATTGATATTCCTTCAATGCAACAAGCTTTTGTTGTAAAATCTGCTCAAATTGGCAATGTTAAGTTACATTGGCATGGGACAAAAGCGAGTAATATTTTAAGTATTCTCAAACAAGGTTTAATTATTCCTCCCGTGAATGCAATTCAGTGTACGGGAAGAATGTTTGGTAAGGGAATTTATGGTTCGGAACAATCGACAAAGGCGTTGAATTATGCTACTAATTATTGGAATCAATCTGGAGGTAATAATCAGCGAGTTTATATGTTGTTATGTGAGTTTGCGTTGGGAAAAGCATATTCTCCGACTAATCTTAATGTTAGTTTCCCCGTGTCGGGTTATGATAGTACCTATGTCCAACCGGGAACTGCTAATGTAATTAATCAGGAAAGTATTGTTTACAGTCCGGAGCAAGTTAATATTAAGTATCTGTGTGAATTTGAGTAAGTTCGAGTTGGTAGTTGCGCTAAAGAGTTGTAGTGAAAGAGGACTAAATTCCTCACAATGTTAAGTTACATTGGCATGGGACAAAAGCGAGTAATATTTTAAGTATTCTCGAACAAGGTTTAATTATTCCTCCCGTGAATGCAATTCAGTGTACGGGAAGAATGTTTGGTAAGGGAATTTATGGTTCGGAACAATCGACAAAGGCGTTGAATTATGCTACTAATTATTGGAATCAATCTGGAGGTAATAATCAGCGAGTTTATATGTTGTTATGTGAGTTTGCGTTGGGAAAAGCATATTCTCCGACTAATCTTAATGTTAGTTTCCCCGTGTCGGGTTATGATAGTACCTATGTCCAACCGGGAACTGCTAATGTAATTAATCAGGAAAGTATTGTTTACAGTCCGGAGCAAGTTAATATTAAGTATCTGTGTGAATTTGAGTAAGTTCGAGTTGGTAGTTGCGCTAAAGAGTTGTAGTGAAAGAGGACTAAATTCCTCACAATGTTAAGTTACATTGGCATGGGACAAAAGCGAGTAATATTTTAAGTATTCTCGAACAAGGTTTAATTATTCCTCCCGTGAATGCAATTCAGTGTACGGGAAGAATGTTTGGTAAGGGAATTTATGGTTCGGAACAATCGACAAAGGCGTTGAATTATGCTACTAATTATTGGAATCAATCTGGAGGTAATAATCAGCGAGTTTATATGTTGTTATGTGAGTTTGCGTTGGGAAAAGCATATTCTCCGACTAATCTTAATGTTAGTTTCCCCGTGTCGGGTTATGATAGTACCTATGTCCAACCGGGAACTGCTAATGTAATTAATCAGGAAAGTATTGTTTACAGTCCGGAGCAAGTTAATATTAAGTATCTGTGTGAATTTGAGTAAGTTCGAGTTGGTAGTTGCGCTAAAGAGTTGTAGTGAAAGAGGACTAAAGTCCTCACTACGAACTGATAAGCTAAAGTATATTTCTGAGTTCGTAGTCAAACTTAAAGCGTCGCAGTAAAAGAAGATAGTAATGAATAATGATAAGTACAGTTATGTTGGTTCACAAGAAATTAGATTATCTGTAGCAAATTCTCCAATAGGTACAGTTATTAGTTCAATTGAAGATTTGAAAAAATGGATTTTTAATACGTTAGACCGTCGGACAATAAATTCTAATTTAATAGTGGCTACTTTTGTAATAGATTTGAAGGGAAATCTTCGTTTAGCAGAGCGTTCCTCTGAACATATTGCTTGTGCAGGAGGAAAAGCAGTCTTATCTGCTGGTGAAATATTTATTACTTGGGATAAAGGGGCATTTGAAGTGTGTGATATCACTAATCAATCTACAGGTTATTGTCCTAAAATAGATTCTTGGAAGTCTGTTGAAACAGCACTCAAGAAAATCCCTATTAGTTTTCCACCTCACTTTACTATTAAGTTTATCTTTCGTCGTTGTCCTTCTTGTTCGCAAATTAATATTGTTAAAAATGATGTGTTTATTTGTTCAGTATGTAATTCAAATTTGCCGGACGAATAGAATTTTGAGTGATTACTGATAGGATTGTAGAGAAGAAAGTTGCTTGTGGACAGAGCAATCAGACATCTCAGACAGTGCTTTGCTGTATCCTGACTAGGAACTGATAAGCTAAAGTAATGTTTCAAGCGACTCGGCGGCGACTAGCAATTTGGTATACAACGGTAACGGCAGTTTTGTTACTGTTGTTTGCTACGGGGGTGTATTTGTATGCTGAGAATACTTTAATTGAGCGAGTTGATGATACACTGAAGCACGTGGTGGAAGTTGTGGAGCGATCGCTGGCGATTGAACCTTCACGTGAGTATGGTTTGCAAGTTAATCTCAAGGATAGTTTTCGCGATAATAACTATGCTGGTGTAGAAGACGATCGCATCGATATCGAATGGTTTAGTCCTAATGGTGAGTTACTGTGGTCTACTCTTGACGAACCTCTGGAAATTCCGCTTAAATTAGGACGTAGCGTAGAACAAATCGGATCGCGCCAACTCAGACAAATGACGAAACGAGTAGAGTTTGGGCGTTATGTTCTCGGTTATTTACGAGTTAGCCATCCTTGGTTTGAAGTCACTAAACCCATTCGTCAGTTAATCGTCGATTTAACTTTAGGTACAAGTTTGATGATTGTTTGTACAGCCGCAATTGGTTGGTGGTTGTCAGGAATTGCGATCGAACCAGTACGCCAATCTTATCAAAGTTTAAAGCAATTTACTGCCGATGCTTCCCACGAACTGCGAAATCCTTTAGCGACAATTCAAACTAACGTGCAAATGGCGTTAGCTTACCCGGAAGCCGAACCCCAACAAATTCAACGTCAGTTGCAGACTATCGAACGTCTGACGCAACGTTTGGGGCGTTTGGTGAATGATTTGCTGTTTCTCGCCAGATCCGATAGTGGTATCGTAGAAACAAGCTATCAAATTTTGCCTTTAGATGCTTTGCTGATCGAAGTCATCGAAGAACAAAGAGCGATCGCCGAGCAAAAAAATATTTACCTCTCGTTACATTTAGTCGAACCAGCCCCAGAAATTTATCCCGATGCAGAAGATGTGTTTAATGTCAAGGGGGATTGGGATCAATTAGCACGTTTATTTACCAATTTAATCGGTAACGCCCTCGCCCATACCAAAACCACAGACAACGGCGAAGCAGCGATCGAAGTAGAATTACAACTAATCAAACGTTCCCATCATCCTTGGTTTCAAATCAAAGTCAGCGACACCGGGAAGGGAATACCAGAAGCAGCCCTACCCTACATTTTTGAGCGTTTCTACCGCGTTGACCCTGCCCGGAGTCGTTCTCAGTCAGAAAGCGAAAAAAACGCCTTTACAGGGGCAGGATTAGGATTAGCGATCGCGCGGGCGATCGTCGAAAACCATCGCGGACACATCACAGTTGAAAGTCAAGTGAATCTGGGTACAACCTTTACCGTCACGCTTCCCGCAGCTAAACCCGAAGCCACTCTTCAGTAACAAAAAGTAACAAAGCCTTTCTTGTGAAATAGGCAAAAAGTAACAGAGGATGCAGAAATTTGTAATTGATTTGTTTCCCGCGACTGAGGAAGCAAACAGCGATCTTTTCTTAGCTTAAAAGTAAGAGCTGGCGCAGACAGCAACAATCCCCAGCCAACTGTCAGCGATTTGACCTTCACGACAGTTAGAAAAACTGGTTAGGTTAGAAAACCGTGGTCACTGATGCACCAGCAATTACTAAATTATCCCAAAACTGACATAGTTAGGAGGATTTATATGCCAATTGCACTAAGAGAAGATGTAATGTACATCTTACTTAACAAAATTAAAAAAACTGACCACGGTGAAAACGGAAAGCACCAAGTTTCTTTCTCGGCGGAAGACTTCGGCGGTCGCCGCCTCACCAAGGCTGAATTACTCGGTCATTTAGACTACTTGAATCAAAAACAGTTCATCAATGCTGACTTTAGCGGTAACGCCTACGCCAACCAAGAAGACGTTCCCGATGCCGTCAACCCAGACGAATTCGGAGCCAGAGTTGCCAATACCTTTGGTGCAGAAGACGGTCCGTTGCCTCACCTAATCAATTTTGAAGCCGCACAACTCACCCCCAAAGGTGAAAAGATGCTGGAGAAAATGGAGGCAAATAAGGACGAAATCTTAAAAGAAGGAGAGCCTCCTGCGCCAATTGATACGAGCAATATGCCTTTCTTGGAAAAAGTCAGAGCAGAAGGTAAGCTCGAAGATATCTTCGATGCGCGTGACATAACTGTCATCGTCTACCGCGTGATGCGGGATCTGATGACTACAGAAGCCGCAGACCGAGTAGCCGAAGAGTTAGAAGGAAAAGAAGCAGAACCGACTAAAGACAAAACTCTGCAACAAGACCTCGCTGAACTTTGGCAAGATACCAATCCAATCGTAGGATTCTTGAGCCGAGTGCGTCCGCCGTGGCAAGGTCCTGGAATCTTCAAGATTGATTCCGATCGCTTTCTGTTCCGCGTCGCCAACGAAGGTAGCTTACCGAAGGGAACAAACGCTGAAACAGCAGTCAAAGCTATTTTTTCTGCGACAAAAGAAGAACTTTCCTCAGAACGAATCGAGGAAATCGGTAGTTGGATGCCAGAAGGAAGAGTCAAGCAAATTTGGCAAGAAGCTTAATTAATTTTAAGTCTGGGTGGGGCTAAGATAGTCTCACCCGTGAGTGCGGAGCGATCGCCACTGACAACCTCGATGAAACAATCTTTTTAAATCCTTATTTAAAGCAGAATTTAGCTTTTTTATCGAAAATAATTTACCGAAAATCTAGTTAACGGAGAATTTATTTATGTTCAACAAGTTAAAAATTATTGGTAGTAGTTTAGTTGCGTTTCTACCAGCAATTCCTCTCGCAGCTACAGCTTTACCAGTTGCTCCTCAAAGTAACCAACCGCTTAACCCGCCTTTATCAGAACAACGTGAATACGATCCAGAAGTTTATCGTCTTCGACCCTCGGTAATGCCGCCACTACCAGAAGAGAGACAAGCACCGGATGCAATGATTAGTCCCCGTGGTGGTAAAGTAGACGTTACCTTACGCAATCCTAGCAATGCGCCCATGTTATATCAAGCAGTTGGGGATACTGACGCGCGGGTACTTCCTCCTTATTCAGAGGTAACACTACTAGATTTAGGCGCACCTCAGACGATTACTGTTACTCGTCCAGAAGGTAAATTAATTATGGCTCGTGCTGAAGAAGATGCGGAAGGAATGTTGTCAGTTACCTTAGAACCAACTAACAATTTTGATTTAGATTCTAATACGGTGAGAATTAGTCGTGAAGGCGCGGTGTATTTGTATTAATCGAATTTCTCACCTAACCCCCCAACCCCCTTCCCTGACAGGGGAGGGGGAGAAGTTATAGTTGGAAATTTCCCGAATAAGATTATTGGAAAACAAAGCGATCGCGTCCCAATTTTTTGGCTCGATACAAGGCTTTGTCTGCGGCTTGAATCAAATCTTCTCTGGTATAAATTACTGAGGGGATGAGCGTAGAAATTCCCAAGCTGACGGTAACATATTTAGCCACAGAGGAGTAGGCATGAGTAAGTTTAAGATTTCTTACCCCTTCTAAGATTTTTGTAGCTACGCGCTTAGCACCTTCTGTCCCAGTTTCAGGTAAAATTAGGGCAAATTCTTCTCCACCATATCGAGCCACTAAATCTCCTGGATGCTTGGCAACAATAGATAAAGCTTGTGCCACTTTTTGCAAACAAAAGTCTCCTGCTAAATGACCGTAGTTATCGTTATAAAGTTTAAAATGATCGACATCGCACAAAATCAATGAAAGCGATTTTCCCTCATTTGTCATCCGTCGCCATTCCACATCCAAATGTTCGTCAAAACGACGACGATTAGCTAATTTCGTTAAACCATCAATCGAAGCAAGACGTTGTAATTCTCGGTTTGCACTTTCAAGTTGTTCAAACAGAGAAGCTTGCTGAATCGCGATCGCTACTTGAGTTGCTAAAGATTGCAATAAATTGATTTCTTCTCGTTCCCATTGACGAGATTGCCGACAATGATGGGCGATCAAAAGTCCCCATAATTTATCTTCTTGTAAAATTGGCAAAGCTAAGTTGGCTCTCACGTGCAGATTTGCCAAAAACTTCCGATAGCAAGGAATAAGTCGATCTCGGTAAATATCGTTTACTGTATGAATTCTTCCCTGGCGGTAAGATTGGATGTATTGTTCTCCAAAACAAGGATCGTAAATTTCCATGCCTAATGTGGGCATAATACCAGAAACCACCGACTCCACGGCAACTTTGCCACTCCAATCAGGACTAAATTGATAAATTACCACGCGATCGCTATCCAGCAACTTACGCACTTCACTAGCTGTAGTTTCGAGGATTTCTTGTAAGTTTAAAGACTGACGAATGCGTTGCGAAATAACATTAATAAGCTGTTCTCGTTGGTTTTTTTCGCGGAGAATTATTGCTGATTTTACCATCTCCGTAATGTCGTGAAAGTTCCAAACTCTGCCAATAATTCTACCGTTAAGGTGTTGGGGCTGAGTATTCAACTCAAAAATTCTGCCATCTTTCAACTCGATTAAAGTAGTTACAGAAGCTAAAGGTTCGCTTTCTATTTCTCGAAATTCCTGCAACCATTTTTCTGCGTCCTTCACCCGAGCGCGTAAAAAAGCAAATTTATTCTGACGATCTGCTGAAGCTATTTCTGCTTCAGAGAGACTCCACATTTCCCGAAACCTACGATTGAAAAGCAGGTTATCTCCGCGATCGCAAACAGCTAAAATACCATCAGTAGTAGAATTTAGGGTAGCATACAACAGCGAAACCCACTGCTGTAAGTAAAGTGGCGATCGCTGCTCCGATCTGACAGTACGCATAGCCACACTGAGATCTCTAATCGCTAATACTTGAATGGTACTACCGTGAATGGCGATCGTCTCCCAGCTAATCTCCGCAGCAAAATTTGTTCCGTCTTTCTTTTGACAAACGGTTTCCATGCTCATTTCTGTTGCTTTATCCAGATTTCTCTCAAGCTGCTGACGAAATTTAGGTAAGACTAATTTTCCGACAGTGAGCGATTTAGCTTCTTCTGCTTCATAACCAAAAAGTTCGGTAAAACTTTTGTTAACTTGCAATAAGTGCCTTTTTTCGCTAAACGCGATCGCCTCAAACCTCGACTTCGATAAACAATACCAAACGTTCACCTTACTCCTTAAAGAACTTACTTTTGTAGAAGTTCTCTTGTCTAACATTAGACAGTTTAGATCGATTTTATTCCTAGTTTTCACCAATTACCAATAGATTATATTTTTCTTTCTTGCTAATTGACCACTTTCTAGCCAATTTCCCAAATTATCACCAAACTCCTCAGAGTAGCTAGCTGTTTAACTACCCTCGGGTTAGTTAGTTGATTTTTAAGTGCAACAGACGAAAGTGAAACAGCTATGAAAGCAAGTTTTTATTTAGTTTATCAAGAAATATATCAAAACCTGAAAATTAACGTTTTCCACTTCGTTCAAGGTACTATTGGAACTCTGAGAGCATCTTACGATTACGTTACTATTACCTTACTATTGACCGTTGGAAATTACCAAAGGAATTTAGTAATTGTTAAGAAGCAATCAAACCAACCAAGAAAGACTGTAACATAGTAGCTGAAGAGAGCGATCGCCCTTGGTGACAATTCTCTCAGTAAAATAGATGATAACAGATCGACGAAAAACTGCCTAACTCGCGATCGCTACGGAGATATATTCAGTAAGTATAGCGTGCATTTTCTCTCCTGCGCTCAGATTAGCCGAGTTTGACTCATTTTAGCAGCAGGACAGTGCGATCGCTAGGAAAAATCTTTAGTTCTAGCAACATTTCTTAATTATTGACGACAAAAAAATCGACAAGTCTTGGCAACTCACTAAACTAATTATGACTATAAACATAGAAACCAAAAACCGTCAACCGGGTGGATTATACGTTCAATCCCCATCAGAAAAACAACTTATTTTCCCTCTCAAACATACCGAAGTCCTAGCCAAAATTGCAGGAAACTTATCGCGAGTCGAAGTAACCCAACAATTTGCCAATCCTTTCACTAAACCCTTAGAAGCCGTTTATGTTTTTCCTTTACCCGATGAAGCCGCCGTGGACGAAATGGAAATCAAAATCGGCGAAAAAGTTATTAAAGGTAACATCAAAAAGCGCGAAGAAGCACAACAAATTTACCAACAAGCAAAACAAGAAGGACGGACTGCGGGTTTACTAGAACAAGAACGCGATAATATATTTACCCAGTCTCTTGCTAACATTAAACCCGGAGAACAAATTGACGTTACCATTCGCTATACCGACAGTCTAAAATTCGAGAGTGGCGACTATGAATTTGTCTTGCCAATGGTCGTCGGACCTCGTTTTATTCCCGGTACAGAAATTGATAGTAGCGGTGACACCGACGAAGTTCCCGACGCTTCCCGCATTACTCCTCCAGTGATTCCCCCAGGAACAAGATCCAAACACGATCTTAACGTAACTGTGGAAATTAATGCCGGAATACCAGTTAGTCAAGTTCGTTCTCCTTCTCATCAAATTGACATCGAACATGACAACCAAATTCTCCGGGTAAAATTAGCTGGGGAAGATACAATTCCCAACAAAGATTTAATTCTCCGCTATCAAGTTGCTACCGACAATACCCAAGCAACAGTCTTAACTCAAGCTGACGAACGGGGCGGACACTTTGCTGTTTATTTGATTCCCGCTCTAGAATATAATTCCGAGCAAATTGTTGCCAAAGATGTTATCTTTTTAATCGATACTTCTGGTTCCCAACATGGAGATCCGCTAATTAAATGTCAGGAATTAATGCGCCGTTTTATTAATGGTTTAAATCCTGACGATACCTTCTCAATTATCGACTTTTCTAATACTACGCAACAACTTGCCGCCGCACCACTACCAAATACACCAAAAAATCGCGCTTTAGCAATTCACTATATCAATCAATTGCAAGCAAACGGCGGAACTTATCTGCTGAATGGGATTCGTGCGGCGCTGAATTTTCCGGCACAATCTCCAGAACGTTTGCGAAGTATTGTCTTACTAACTGATGGTTATATTGGCAATGAAAATCAAATTTTGGCAGAAGTTCAGCAAGAATTAAAACCAGGAAATCGCTTGTATAGTTTTGGCGCTGGTAGTTCGGTTAATCGTTTTTTACTGAATCGAATTGCGGAAATTGGACGGGGAACTGCTCGTATTATTCGTCAGGATGAACCAACTCAAGAAGTAGCTGAAAAGTTCTTCCGACAAATTAATAATCCGGTGTTGACTAATATTCAATTCAGTTGGGAAAGTGAGGGTGAAAATCCGCTTATTTATCCGACTGCACCACCAGATTTATTTGCCGAACAACCGTTAGTTTTGTGCGGACGCAAACAGGATGGTATTGCAGGTAAATTGCGCGTCCAAGGCATCGCTGCGGGCGGTCAACGCTACGAAAAGACGTTTGACCTCAAATTTGCGAAAAACACCGGAAATCCGGCTGTTGCGCAACTGTGGGGACGCTCTCGGATTAAGGCTTTGATGAATCAAATGTTCGCTGGTGATACGAAAGCTGGTGTGGAAGCAGTGACGGAAACGGCTTTGACTTACCAACTTTTGTCGCAGTATACGGCTTTTGTGGCAGTTAGCGATGATGTGCGAGTCGAACCTGGAGGTGAATATATTTCGGCTGATGTACCGATAGAAATGCCTCAAGGTGTTAGTTATCAAGGTGTTTTTGGGGGGGCTGCACCGATGTCAGGGATGAGGATGCGACGCAGTTTTGCACAAAATAAATCTTATTCAGCACAAGCAATCTCAGGTTTTGCTGCACCAGAATCTGCTCTCTTTGCAGAAGAGGCTGAGGATGTGAGTTTCGCCGCTCCAGGGATGATGGCGGATTCTTCTTCGACAGCAGAGATGTGCGAAAATGAAGCGATCGCGCCTGAGTTTTTAGCTATTGAGGTAGTTAGTGTCACTGGTTTGGATGCAGCCGCAACTGCTGCTTTAACCAAACATTTGCAAGAGGTTGAGTTACCTGCTGGTTTCAGTGGTGAGGTGGTCTTCGAGTTTACCATCAATAAGGGTCGCGTGTTACGACTGATGTTGGATGAAGAGAAATCGACGCTCACAGATGGGAAAATTATTTATCAGATTCGGATCTCGCTACTCGCTTGGCATCCAACTCAATCTGCTTCTGGTACTGTCAGCTTAACTCTCCGCGTACATTCTTAACTTACACAAGCTTGACTACATTTTCTAACAAAGGTGGATGTTCGATTAAATTAAAATATCCCTCTCTTACTTTGTCTAGTTGTTCTTTTTCTGCTTCAGATAGTTCGGGTAAATTTTCTTGCCATTCGGCAAAAAATTCTGGTTCTCGAACTCGTTGAAGTCGAAAATTATCGATCGGATAGCGTAAGTCTATATTTTGAGCTTTAGCTGTTTGTACCATAATTTTTTCACCAATTAGGCTGCTTTAATTGTCCTAAAATCAGTTTTAAAGCAGTATTTTTATTACTAAAAAAATAAAAAATCAAACAAATGAATTAGGATAATTTATGAAGCAAAAATAAAGTTTAAATAAAGTTAGGATGAATTAAATTGCGGCTGAAAATTAAATCATAATTCGTAAAATAGGATACATTTAAAAGCCAAACAGAGCTAAGTAAATATCTGTCGAAGAGAGGATTCGGAACAACTGAAACCTTCTCTATTGTAGACAGCTAAAAAGCATCAACGCGACAATGGGGACAAAATTTAGAGAGAAAATGAGCTTTATGGAGGACAGTCGGGAAAGGAATAGTATAAGCTTGTAGGAATTACAAAAGTAGCAAAAAAGGTGAAGCAATGATATCTGCAAAAAAATCCTTATCAGGATCGGCATCGCCATTTGCCTCATTTGGTCGGAGACAATCGCATCGACAAGCGATCGCGTTGATTTCAATTCAAGCAGATCCAGCCAGTGAAAAGGTAGAAGAAACAGCCCTCGGACAAAGTGTTTACGTACGACAAGTGGGGGAGGCTTTGTGTAAACTAGGTTGGCAAGTGGATATTTTCACCCGCAAAACTAATCCCAAAGATGCCACAATTGTCGAACATTCGCCTTATTGTCGTACAATTCGTTTAGTAGCCGGACCCGAAACCGCGATCGCTGATGGGGATTTAATCGCTTATCTACCTGAGTTTGTCAAAGCTTTACAGAAATTTGCCAAAGGAACAAGTTACCCGATCGTCCAAACCCACGATCGCCTTTCAGGTTGGGTAGGTTTGCAGTTACAACAAGCCAGCAATGTCCAACTAATTCATACTTATCACGCTCCCAGCGCGATCGCCGATACTCAAGTTTCCCTCGAACGACGAATTCTCGAACAAGCTAATCGGATTGTCGCGACTAACCCCCAAGAGTTAGAAATTCTTTCTAATTTGGTTACTCAGCGTGAGGGAATCGAATTAATTCCCTGCGGTACCGATGTCAAAAATTTCCACGCAATGCCGAAAACAGAAGCCAAAACAAAATTAGGTTTCGATCCTAACCAGCAACTTGTTTTGTATGTGGGACAATTTGCGCCACACAAAGGCATTGATACCTTAGTCCGTGCTTTCGCTCAATGCCGCAAAAATAACCCTAAATTAGCCCAAAATTCTCGCTTGGTACTGGTAGGCGGTGGTGCTACTAATGACTCGGAAGACTCTGAAAGACAGAGGATAGAGCAATTGGTTAGAGAATTAGAACTAGAAAATTGTACCCAATTTGCCGGACGAGTAGGTCACGACTTGCTACCCTTTTATTACACTGCTGCCGATGTTTGCGTAATTCCTAGTTATTACGAACCTTATGGCTTAGTCGCAATTGAAGCAATGGCTTGCGGCACACCTGTTGTCGCTTCTGCCGTTGGCGGTTTAAAATTCACCGTCATGCAATCAGAAACCGGATTATTAGTTCCTCCCCAGGATACCGAAGCATTCGCCAGTGCGATCGCGCGCATTCTCACCGACCAAGTTTGGGCGAAAAAACTGAGAAAACAAGCATCACTCAGAGTACAGGAAAACTTTAGCTGGGCGAGTGTAGCCATTAAATTAAGCGACTTATACCGTCGTTTGCTAGCACAATTAATTACCCAAGATTCTTTGTTAGCTTCGCCTGTAAATAGTTCCGAATCTAATCCTACTAAGAAATTAAGCTTGACAAAAGTATCTTAGTAATGAGACATCGGGTGCTGAAAAATTATTTTTACCGACATCGGGGATAACCACTGCATTTACCTAAATACGCTACATTTCTAAAAGCGCGATCGCTGAACTCGTCAAAAATCAGCGATCGCGACTCATAATTTAATTATCGAATAAGCCGCAAAATTCTCACCACGACCAAGATGGCAAAATATCTACAAGTATTAATTCTTTTTTGGACTACCTCTCTAGCCGCCGAACTAGAATATCGGCTTAATTTTATCATTGCCGCACTTACAAGTGTTGGTAATTTAGCTGGCAGTATTTTTGGCTTATTTCTTTTCTATGGTACTGGCTATGAATTTCAAAATTGGAGTTGGGAAGAAGCTTTAATCGTTGTGGGAATATTTACTTTCCTCCAAGGTTTTTCGGCTACTTTACTGATTCCCAATCTGAATAGTATTGTCAAACAAGTACAGCAAGGCACCCTCGATTTTGTACTTTTAAAACCGATTAGTAGTCAGTTTTGGTTATCCACGCGCAGTATTTCGCCTTGGGGATTACCAGATTTAATTTTTGGCTTGATAACTGTTATTTATGCCGGAACTAAACTCGGTTTAGAAATCAATTCTTATTTAGTTAGTATCGTTCCCCTCAGCTTTGGTCTCATCATACTTTATAGCTTGTGGTTTATGTTAGGAGCGACCAGTATTTGGTTTGTCAAAATCTACAATGTTACCGAAGTATTGCGTGGTTTAATCGAAGCTGGACGCTATCCAATGGTAGCTTATCCCGTTGCTTATCGCTTCTTTTTTACCTTCGTTATTCCCGTCGCTTTTCTCACAACTATACCTGCGGAAGCTATGTTAGGAAGGACAGAAATAACTTGGGTAATTGGTGCTGGTATTCTCGCGGTAATCTTACTTTTAGTCTCGAAATTTTTCTGGCAATTTGCTTTACGTTTTTATACCAGTGCTTCTAGTTAATTTTAGCAACTAAAAAACTCGTTCCAGCTTCTTTAACTGAAAAATCCCTCATCAAGAAGATTTGGTCAAGCTTTAATCGGTTTAAAGTGAAAGCAAGTGAAATCAGATTAAAATATGGAAACTAAAAAATTAGGCAAAACAGATGTTAAAATAAGCGAGATTGGCTTAGGAGCGATGCCCATGTCGTTACAATCTCGCCCCCCTGAATCCGAAGCTATTCAAGTCATCCACAAAGCCTTAGACTTAGGTGTCACCCTCATCGACACAGCCGACTCTTACTGCAAAGACGAATCAGACAAACATCATAGCGAACGTTTGCTTGCCAAAGCCCTAAAACAATACAATGGGGATACAAGCAACATCACAATTGCCACCAAAGGCGGTTTAATGCGTCCTCAAGGTAGTTGGACTCGTAACGGTAATCCCGTCCACCTCCGTGAGACAATACGCCTTAGCTTTGAATCTCTTGGCGGTGAGAAGCCGATTACACTTTGGCAATATCACTCACCAGACCCAGATTATAGCATCGAAGCCGCCCTCACTCCCGCCAAAGAAGCCGTAGAACAAGGAATGATTCGCTATATCGGCGTTTCTAACTTCTCCGTCGCACAAATCAAACAAGCACAAGATTTCGTTGAAATTGTCTCAGTTCAAAATCAGTATAACCCCTGGCATCGCAACCCAGAATTTGACGGCGTTTTAGAATATTGCGAACAAGAAAACTTGACATTTTTCCCCTGGAGTCCCCTCGGTGGCAGTCGTCGTCATAGTAACCTGGAAGATATACCTGTTATTGCTAATTTAGCGAAAGAAAAAGGCGTTTCTGTCTATCAAATTGTCTTAGCTTGGTTGCGAGCTAAATCTGATTGTATTTTACCAATTCCCGGAGCAAGTAAACCAAGCAGTATTGAGAGTTCTGTAGCAGCAGCAAAGGTAGAATTATCTGAGGCTGAAGTTGAGCAAATTGACCAAAAAGTAGCTACTTGATAACTAATTAAGGTGGACTGAATTTAGTTCACCTTGAAATACACGCATCTTTGCTAAATATTATTGTCTGGTACAGACGTGATAATTATCTGGTAGAGACGTTGCATGCAACGTCTCTACATCAGAGCAAACATCTCTGTTTTAAGAACAAGAAAAATTAGCAATAATCTTAAGCTTTTAAAATTAAAGAATAATCGTTTATTTCAATACTTTTAAGTTTGTCTATTAAAATCATTGCTTGTTGATATTCAATAGTTTTATCAAAATCATAAGATAAGAACGCAGGACATTTTGAAGCACCAAAAATAAAGAGAATTAAAGAAGACTTAGATAGTGGTAGACTTGCAAATTTTTCATCCATTACTTTATCGTATTGTTTTAAGCCCTCAAAGTAAATGATTCTTTTTCTTGTTATATAAGATTGTAAGGATAAAATTACAGGATATTCAAACATCAACTCACAGATAGATTTTTCTTGAAGAGTATAATAAAAATAGCGACCAGGTTGATACTTGTTTATCTGAATACCTTTGGTATAAAGATTATTCAGATCATTTTCATTGAGTTGAAGTTCTATATTTTTGTTATCTGCTGCTAGTAAATCAAGAAAATGACTAAGCTTACTTTTAGTTTCTAAGTAGCTATCAGGATGAGTTTGGTGGACAGGAAAATTTCGTAAAGCTTCGGGGATTTTCCCTTGTCTGACATCAAAGATAATTTTACGATTAATTGTTCCGGAGAATACTAATATTGATAAAATACATAAGATTGAGAACAAGCCAAGTTTGTCGTCGATACTTAAGTTTTCGAGAAGATTTAGCATTCGTTTAGTAAAAGTTTAGAGGACTATCGAGATGATTATTAACCTAATTGAAAGTAATGCTAGACTTAGGTAAATGCTATGTGAGGTCTTTCACTAATAGTTTCAGAATTTAATCATAGTTATTCTCAGCGATAAAGTATTTCTGATTTATAACTGGAAAAACTAGCAAGAATTTTAGGCTTTTAAAATCAAATAATGATTCTTAATTTCCACACTTTTAAGTTTGTTTATCAAGATAATTGCTCTTTGATATTCAACATTTGCCGAAGATTTATTAGGTACTAAAGCAGGAGATCTCGAAGCACCAAAAAGAAACAGCATTAAACCTGACTTAGAAAGAGGTATAGTTGAAACTACATCTTTAATCATCTTGGAACTATAAACTACTTGATTACGTTGATTTAAATCCTCAAAGTAGATAGTTTTTTCTCTGGTTTTAAAGGAAGTTAGTCCGATAATTACAGGCCATTCCAGCATTAGTTCACGGATAAATTTTTCTTGAATACTATAATAAAAATAGCGACCAGGTTTATATTTGTCTATCTGAATACCTTTGGTATAGAGATTGTTTAGATCGCTTTGGTTGAGTTGAAGTTCTATATTTTCTTCATCTGCTACTAATAAATCAAGAAAACGATCGAGCTTACTTTTAGTTGCTAAGTAGCTATCAGGATTAGTTTGATGGACAGGAAAATTCTGCAAAGGTTTGGGTACTTTCTCTGATTTCAGATTCGCCACAATTTTGGGATTAATTAGTAAAGAAAATGCTAGCATCAAAAAACCAATTAAAATTGCGAATATGAAAATTTTATCGAGGATACTTATATTTTCGAGAAGATTTAGCATTTGTTGAATAAAGTTTGGGACGTTCGACATAGTTAAAAGTAGGGTACATTAATTAAATTAACGCATCCTACTTAAATTTATGAGCGAGTTACGTTCGGTAAGCGAGTAAAATAACCTTGCTGAGATTTTGTAACTACCGAACGCACTTAGCCAAATAAAGGCTTAATCTGTACTACCAGTTTCCAGAGATTCTTTGTCAGTTTGAGTCCATTCAGTATGGAAGAATTCGCCTCTGGGTTTATCGGTACGCTCATAAGTATGAGCGCCGAAATAGTCGCGTTGGGCTTGGGTGAGGTTTTGTGGTAGGCGATCGCGCCGATATGCGTCAAAATAATCTAAGGAGGAACTAAAAGCGGGCACAGCTATTCCAGAACTATTTGCCAAGGTTAGCACTTCTCGCCACGCATCTTGACGATCTAAAATTGTTTGCTTAAACTCAGGTGCTAACAACAAATTCGGTAGCTTAGGATTATCAATGTAGGCTTTCTTAATTTTCTCCAAGAATTGAGCGCGAATAATACAACCACCTTTCCAAATTCGGGCAGTTTCCGCCAAATTCAAGTTGTAGTTAAACTCATCAGAAGCCTTAGCTAAAAGTGCCATACCTTGAGCATAGGAACACATCTTCGAGCAATACAGAGCATCCCGAATCTTGTTAATCCAAGCCTTAACATCACCATCATACTTTGGCGTAGGACCCGAAAGAACTTTCGCTGCGGCTTCACGTTCATCTTTGTAAGAAGAAATCACGCGCGCATTCACAGCAGCGTAAATTGTCGGAATTGGTACACCTAACTCTAAAGAACTTACCACCGTCCAGCGTCCAGTTCCCTTTTGTCCCGCAGAATCAAGAATCAATTCTACCAAAGGCTGGTTGGTTTCCTTGTCAATGTACTTGAAAATATCGGCAGTAATTTCAATCAGGAACGAGTTTAGTTCCTCAGTAGTATTCCACTCAGCGAAAACTTCGTGCAACTGCTGGTTATTTAAACCGAGACAATTTTTCATCAAATCGTAAGCTTCCGCAATGAGTTGCATATCGCCATACTCAATGCCATTGTGAACCATTTTTACATAGTGACCGGCACCACCAGGACCGATAAAAGTCACGCAAGGACCATCGCCATCGAAAGCTTGAGCCGCAATTTTTGTTAAAATCGGTTCTAACTCTTTGTAGGCGGCTTCAGTGCCTCCAGGCATCAAAGAAGGACCGTGAAGCGCACCTTCTTCACCACCACTGACACCCATACCCACATAACCTAGTCCTGTAGCTTCTAATTCTTGGGTGCGGCGCTCGGTATCATCGTAAAGAGAGTTACCGCCATCGATAATCATATCACCTTCAGCTAAAAGCGGCTTTAACTGCTGGATGACCGCATCCACAGGCTTTCCAGCTTTTACCATCACCAGGATTTTGCGCGGACGTTCGAGAATTTGGACAAATTCTTCTAAAGAATAAGCGGCTTTGACATCCTTACCTTCTGCCCTTTCCGCCATAAAAGCTTCAGTTTTTGCACCAGTACGGTTGTAAACTGCGATCGGGAAACCACGACTTTCGACGTTGAGAGCGAGGTTTTCACCCATTACTGCTAAACCAATTACACCAAATGTTCGTTTGGTCATAACAATTGTCTCTTGAACTCTGCTGTATCAACAATTTCAGGTTATCTCGATCTCCTGAGATGTTCTCTAAAGAAGAGATTAAGACTGGAAATTAGGGATTGGGGATTGGGGGAAGAGGGGGGAGACAAGGGAGAGGGGGAAGACAAGGAGGAGGGGGAGGACAAGGGAGAGGGGGAGAATAAACTGATTGTTCACTGATAACTGATTTCCCAGTCACCACCTCCCCAGTCACCACCTCCCCAGTCACCACCTCCCCACCTCCCCAGTCACCACCTCCCCAGTCACCACCTCCCCAGTCCCCAACTGATAACTGATTATGGTGACTTGGCGGTAAATTGATATTTGTATAGGAAGTGACAGAAGGAATAATAATTAGACATAAACGAGGAGAATTGGCAAAATGTTGGCATATATTTTAGCGATCGCTGTTGCTCTCGGAAGCTTTGGTTTTTACATTACGGCTTTCTTTTTCCCGGAACTCCATCGCAAGAGTGATTTTCTCTGGAGTGCCGTGGGTTTATTCTATGCTCTAGTTTTGTGGGTCTGTGCTGGACGCATTACTGGTGGTGTTTTACTCGGTCAAATGGCAGGGGTTGCTCTTTTGGGTTGGTTTGGTTGGCAAACCTTGACATTACGACGGCAGTTAACTTCTCCTGCTGAACAAACGGAAATTTCCCCAGATGTACGGGAAAATCTCCAAACTTCCCCGGTAGGTGGTTTTCTCAAGCCGATTACTCGGTTTCTAGGTAAGAAGAAGCCAGAAGTTGAAACTACTACGACTACAACTAGCGAAACTACCGCCGAAGTTGCTAGCGACACAACTAAAGCTACAGAGGAAACTAGCGAAACTACGACCGATACGGAAAAGGAAAATCTTCGCTATCCTCAAGTAAAAATTATTGACAAAGATACTTCCACAGAGGAAACGGAAAAGTTAGAGACTCCTGAAATTGTTGCACCAGATCGACCACCAGCAGATGTAGCGGAAACTGCGAAAGCAGAAGAAAGTGAAAGTGCTGATGTGGTGGTGGAAGAAGTGGCGCCAGAGGCAGAATTAGCACCAAACGCCGAACCTACGGGTACAGGAGGTCCGCAAATGCGCGAAACTCCTTCGGAAGTAACTACTGAGGAAGAAAAGTCGAAAAAACCGGAAAATCCGGCATAAATAGAGGTTGGGAATTTCTCCCCACTCAGAATTATTTCCCATCTCTAAGCTAAAATCCAGTGACAAGGTAGCATTGAAGAGGATGATGCTACCCTGTTTCTTGAGATTCTCCTCAACGGTGGAATGCTCATCACCAAATGGTCGTCACCAAATTGGCTAGTAGCTTCTGGTTTGGCGACTTGTGCGGTTAAATGGTAACTTACTAAGATTTCAGAATATAGACTGTGACAGAATTAAAGAGCTACAAAGAAACCGTAAATCTGCCCCAAACTGATTTTAGTATGCGGGCAAATTCTGTGAAACGCGAACCGGAACTGCAACAGTTTTGGTCAGAAAAAGGTATTTACGAACATCTGTCGCAGGAAAATCCCGGTGAGATTTTTGTCCTGCATGATGGACCTCCTTATGCGAATGGTCCGATTCACATGGGGACGACTCTTAATAAAATTCTTAAAGACATTATTAACAAGTACAAGTTTCTTCGAGGTTACAAGGTTCGTTATGTCCCTGGTTGGGACTGTCATGGCTTGCCGATTGAACTGAAGGTACTGCAAAATTTAAAACCGGAGGAGCGTAAAAATATTACTCCTTTGGAGTTACGTCATAAAGCCCGTGATTTTGCTTTAGAAGCGATGCAGGTACAACGCAATCAATTTAGGCGTTGTGGGGTTTGGGGTGAGTGGGAAAATCCTTATTTGACTCTGAAACCGGAATATGAGGCGGCGCAAATTGGTGTTTTTGGCGAAATGGCGCTGAAGGGTTATATTTATCGTGGTTTGAAGCCTGTGCATTGGAGTCCAAGTTCGCAAACGGCTTTGGCTGAGGCTGAGTTGGAGTATCCGGAGGGACATACTTCCAGAAGTATTTATGCGGCGTTTCGGATGACTGAGGCTGCACCTACGGTTAAAGATAAGTTAGCAGAATTTTTGCCGGATTTGGCACTGGCGATTTGGACGACGACTCCTTGGACTTTACCAGGAAATCTGGCTGTGGCGGTGAATCCGGATCTGAATTATGCTGTGGTTCAAGTGGGTACGGAAACTCTACCAAAATATGCGATCGTTGCGGCTGATTTGGTGGAAAAATTGTCTGAGACTTTCTCTACTCCCTTGACAGTAAAGGCGACAATGAAAGGGAAGGAGTTGGAAGGTTGTAAGTATCAACATCCGTTGTACGATCGCCTCAGTGAGGTTGTCATTGGTGGCGATTATGTGACTACTGAGTCGGGTACGGGTTTGGTGCATACGGCTCCAGGTCACGGTCAGGAGGATTATCTTGTTGGTAAGCGCTATGATTTGCCGATTCTGTGTCCGGTGGATGGGTATGGTAATTTTACTGAGGAAGCTGGACAGTTTGCTGGTTTAAATGTCCTCAAGGATGCGAATGAAGCGATTATTAATGCTTTAATCGAAGCTGGTTCTTTGATGAAAGAAGAAGCTTATGTTCACAAGTATCCTTACGATTGGAGAACGAAGAAACCAACGATTTTCCGCGCTACAGAACAATGGTTTGCTTCGGTGTCAGGTTTCCGTGAAGCAGCTTTGAAGGCAATTTCTGAGGTAAAATGGATTCCACCTCAAGGCGAAAATCGGATTACGCCGATGGTTGGCGATCGCTCGGATTGGTGTATTTCTCGTCAGCGTAGTTGGGGTGTCCCAATTCCGGTTTTCTATGATGAGGAAACTAATGAACCTCTCTTAAATGAAGCTACAATTGCTCATATTCAAGCTATTTTTGCGGAAAAAGGTTCTGATGCTTGGTGGGAATTATCGGTTGAGGAATTACTTCCAGAAAGTTATCGCAACAATGGGAAGCAATACCGCAAGGGAACCGATACGATGGATGTTTGGTTCGATTCCGGTTCTTCTTGGGCAGCAGTGGCTCAAGGACGGGATAATTTAAAATATCCGGTGGATATTTATTTGGAAGGTTCAGATCAACATCGCGGTTGGTTTCAATCGAGTTTATTAACTTCGGTGGCTACGAATAATATCGCACCTTATCAGACTGTCTTGACTCATGGTTTCATCTTGGATGAAAAAGGACGCAAGATGAGTAAGTCTTTGGGGAACACTGTTGACCCTTTGACGGTTATTGAAGGTGGGAAAAACCAGAAACAAGAGCCGAGTTATGGTGCAGATGTCCTGAGATTGTGGGTGTCTTCTGTAGATTATTCTTCGGATGTTCCTTTGGGACAGAATATTCTCAAACAGTTGTCGGATGTCTATCGAAAAATTCGCAATACGTCCAGATTTTTAATCGGGAATTTGCACGATTTCGACCCCGCAAAAGATGCAATTCCTTACGAAGATTTGCCGGATTTAGATAAGTATATGTTGCACCGGATGACAGAGGTGTTTGCCGATGTTACTGAGGCTTTTGAAAATTATCAATTCTTCCGTTTCTTCCAAACTGTGCAGAATTTCTGTGTCGTAGATTTGTCGAATTTCTATCTGGATATCGCGAAAGATCGCTTGTATATTTCCGATCTTAATTCACCCCGGCGACGCAGTTGTCAAACTGTCATGGCGATCGCGCTGGAAAATTTAGCTCGCGCGATCGCTCCGGTATTATGTCACATGGCGGAGGATATCTGGCAATTTTTGCCCTACAAGACCGCTCACGAGTCCGTCTTCCAGTCCGGATGGGTAAAAATGGAAGCTGAGTGGAAAAATCCAGAATTGGCGGCTTCCTGGGCAAAATATCGCGAGATTCGTGGCGAGGTGAATAAGGTTCTTGAAAAAGCGAGAACAGAAAAGGCGATCGGTTCGTCTTTAGATGCGAAAGTCTTGCTTTACGTTCCCGATCGGGAATTGCGCTCAAAATTAGACGCGATGAATGAAAATGGAGAAGTGCGATCGCGCAAATTACCCCACCACGAAGAGCAATCTTTACCCGCAATTGAAAATCCTCAAGCACAAACTGAAACAAATGTCAAGCAATATTGGCAAAAAACTCTTGGTTATATCGGCAATGTATCAAAATATATCAAGGGATTTTTCCAAGAAAATCAACGTGCTTTAGTGACAGTAGCTTTAATTGGAACAGCACTAATAACAGTAAAATTAGTGTTAGCGTTACTGAATACGATTAACGAGATTCCCACAGTAGAACCATTGTTTCAACTAATTGGAATTGGTTGGACAACTTGGTTTGTTTGGAATCACGTACTTCCGGCGAAGAAGCGTCAAGAATTGGTTGTGAACTATCGAAAATTCCAAGAGGAATATTTAGGTTCAAGTTCTTCAACTAAGAGCAAAATTAAACAACCACAACCTAAAAATGAGCCAGTAAGTGTTTCTCCTATTGAGGAAAAACAAGAAGTAATTGAGCAAGAAATTGCTTCTAGTGGTAATCAGGTGGATAAGTTGCGCTATTTATTCCTTGCTTCCCAAGTAGAATTATTAGATTCTCAAGCAGGAATCGAACAAGCCGAATTTAGCAGTCAGTCAGATAATGTTAGTGTGGGAGTAGTAAAAGCAGAAGGAGAGAAATGCGATCGCTGTTGGAATTATTCCCCCACAGTGGGAACAAATCCCGAACATCCCGAAATCTGCGATCGCTGTGACGCTGCATTAGCTGGTAAATTCTAACTCGATTTATCCGCTAGTTATGTCATTCTGAGCGTGAAAAATAATCTCAAAAAGATTGGTAAGATGCTCAGAATGACATTCAACTATAGCAATAATTTTTCAATCTAGAAGAGCTTGAAAAGTGAATAATCTTAGTATCGAACTCCCTCCTCATATATCCAGTAGCGAGGCAAAACTTTTCCTTGCAGCTAAACTATATGAAGTTGGTAAACTATCTTTAGGTAAAGCCGCCGAATTAGCAGGATACTCAAAAAGCACTTTCATTGAAGTAATTAGTAAAATGGGTATTGCTGTCATCAATTATCCGGCTGAAGACTTGGAGCGAGAAATAAGTTTGTGAGCGATCGCGTCATTGTCGATAGTACCTGTTTGATAGGCTTAGAGCGTATTCAGAAGCTGGAAATTTTCCCCAGTTATTCTCAGAGATTTTGATTCCTCCAGCAGTACAATAGGTATGTTGTTAAAAGCCAAGCAAAAAGGTATTATTTCTCTAATTAAGCCGTTACTATCTGCATTGAATAAAGCCGATTTTCGGCTGTCTGAAGCAATCGTGCAAAAAGCACTACAACTGGCTGATGAGTAAAGTTGGTTGCTGAATGCGATCGCTGTGATGCTGCATTAGCTGGTAAATTCTAACTCGATTTATCTGCTAGTTATGTCATTCTGAGCGTGAAAAATAATCTCAAAAATATTAGGAATATGCTGAGAATGACATTCAACTATACTGAAAATATCACATATTTAGTGTAGAGATATGACAACAGCAAAACTTGGGGGACGTTATCAGATTGTTATTCCCAAAAACGTGCGCGAGGTACTCAACCTCAAACCAGGCGATCGCTTTGATATAAAAGTAGAGAATGGGAAAGTGCTTATGATTCCCCAACCTTCCTTTTCCTCTCGTTTATTTGGGAAACATAAACATATTTGGCAAGGAGAAGATGCCGTAGCTTATATTCGTAGCGAACGGGAGTCATGGCGCGATTAGAGGCTATAAAAGGGGCTAAAATCGGTCTAGATACGGTCGTTTTTATCTACGCTTTAGAAGGAAATCCTGAATTTGGGAATCTTGCTACCCAAATCTTTGCGATGATTGAAGAAGGTAGTTCTCAGGGCTTTGCTTGTGATTTAGTTCTGGCTGAATTGATGGTCAAACCTCTACGTCAAGGACATCCTGAAGTTGCTGAAGAATATGCTCAAGAATTACCGAATTTTCCAAACTTATCATTTCGTCCTCTGACTAGACAAATAGTTATTAATGCGGCTAGACTCCGAAGCAGCAGTAATCTAGGGCTTATTGATGCTTTACATCTAGCTTCAGCAGTAGAAGCAGGTTTTGACTACTCCCCTCCCTCCGCGTTGCTAAAGGGAGGGGATTCACAAGTAGTTCTCTTTCCTCTTGCAGGCACAGTCAAGTTGCCTCTAGACGCTCAATATGTTGACATATAGCCGCATATATTGCGCTTACTTTTTTGAGTTTTATGCTTTCAAACATCCATCACTCAGCTAGTTTAGTACGCTCCTCGCTCTGAAGAAAGCTTGCAGTGGTTTAGTCATACTGCCGTTAGAGCCAATCTAACCGTTGTTTCTTACTTACCGGGATTTCGACCTACTAGAGCGAAGAATCACGTAGATTTTCGTTTTACTCGCGATCAACTATTGTACTAACTTTCTAGTTTCTTTTCAATCAAAGTCGCCGTAGAACAGCGAGGCTTTAAACCCATTTTTTTTGGTAAAATTTTTCTAACCAATGATACAGCAATTAAACACCCTGACCCTGGCTTAGAAATTTTGATGTTATCTGACTTTAAATCATAATATGTTCGACTGGTAGAGTAGAGATGGTCAAAAATTTACGCGGGCTACTCGCAATGAGAAGCCACGCTACTTGTAATTAGAGTCATTCTTTACTCATTTGGGTTCACTCCAATTGAGTTAAATTCAACTTAGCTGAATCTTTACCCGTAAGACTTTTTGCTGCTTCCAATTTCTCTAATAACTCTTCACTCAAACGAGCAAATGCTTTTGCACCTCCGGAATTAGGAGTTGACAAAACTGCTGGTTTAAAAGTATCTACAGCTTTAGCAACATTAACATCTAAAGGAATGCGATTCTTAAAAATTTGGTTAGCATTATAATCCTGAGAAACACGCTGCATCACTTGTCGATAATATCTTCCCATGATTCCACCACCAGAGAGAATAAACACAATTCCTAATAAATTAATATTCAAAGAAGCATGATTTTCTCTAAGTTTAGCGATGCGTCTTTCTAACAATTGAATACCTACTAAAGACAAAGGTTCTGGTCGAGCGGGAAGCAAGTAAAAATTGCTAGCTACAATCCCACTGCGAGTTAACAAATTATAACCCGGAGCGCAATCCATAATGATGAAATCGTAATCATTAATTACAGGTTCTAAAATATCTTTAATTAAATTTTTTTCAAATTTATTCCAAACATCATCAAAATCAGCTTTACCATCAGCAGTAGCTTTTTGATGCAGCATTTCCGAAACTAAATATTCATCATAAAGTTCGATATCTCCGGGCATCAAATCCAAACCTTTGACATTACAAACATAAGGACAGATAATATCAGTTGTCGTTAACTTTTTTTTCAGATTTGGTCTAATTACTTGATTCATCAAGTAAGTAAGGGTACGCCTTTCCTTTCTTCGCTTGGCAAAATCGTGAGGCGACATTAAACTCAGAGTCGCGCTAATTTGGGTGTCAAGATCGATAACTAAAACTCGTAACCCATGATTTTTGGCTAAACAAGTTGCCAAATTAACGGTAAGAGTTGTCTTCCCAACGCCACCTTTCATATTTACTGTACTAATGACTAATCCCATTGGCAGTATCCCTTTGAACAATTGTTCCCTGATTGGGCTTTCCCCCAGCGCCCTTAAGGGCGGCGCGAAATGCCGCAATCTAGATTATAAACTTGGCGGCAACCAAGCAAAAAGCCAGTTTTTTCTGCTTAATTTGTTAGTTTCTGTCTGCCAAAGCCGATCGCGTGAAAAACTTAGCTTCAGCGATCGCGCTTTAACCAGCCACCAAAACTAGCTTGCTGTGGTTCAATCTTATACAGTTTACAATTATTTACCAGCCGCGAGTAGAGAAATTTTCTCTAAAAATTCTTTAGTGAAGTTCGCAAGTCCCTTAGCGCCGCTTGCATGGGGATCGTTGAGAACTACTGGTTTATATTCATCAACAGCTTTAGCTACCGCTACATTAACCGGAATTTCAATTTCAAATAGCTTATCAGCGCCAAATTCTTCACTGAGGCGATTTTTCACTTGTTCTGCCATATTAGAAGCGTGTCCGAGGGAAGTAAAGATAATTCCCAGTAAATCGATCCGGGAGCGATCGCTACTTTTGAGCTTTTTAATTCTACCCTGGAGAATACCGATCCCAATCACTGACAAAGGTTCGGGTTTGGCAGGGATCAAGTAAAAATTACTTGCAAGGATTCCACTACGAGTCAGCAGTTGATCCCCAGGAGCAAAATCAAGCAAAATAAAATCGTATGCCTCAACAATTGGCGCAATAATCCGCCGGACTAAACTATTTTCTAATTGAGTCCAACTTTCTTCAAAACTTATTTTAGTTTCTTGAGAAGTAGCATAAACAACTGCCGCTAAGTAAAAATCATTGTAAAGTTCGATATCTCCAGGTAGCAGATCCAAACCTTTAATATTGCAAATATTACGTTGAATAATGTCTTGAATCGTAATCTCTGAATAATAATCTGGTTGAATAGCTTGATTAACTAAAGTTTTGAGAGTGCGCTTTTCTTTTTTCAATCTGGCGAGTGCTAATGGAGGCATTAAGCTGAGAGTAGCATTAACTTGGGTATCCAAATCAATCACTAAAACCCGCTTATTATGATATTTTGCTAAACAAGTTGCTAGGTTAACAGTGATGGTAGTTTTCCCAACACCGCCTTTCATATTCACTGTCGAAATGACGTATCCCATTTAGTTAAGTAAGGATTGAAAATTAAAATCAGTCAAATTTAATGGTATCAGAGAGGGGGGATTGGGGATTGGGGACTGGGAATTGGGGGAAGACAAGGGGGACTTCAGTGAACAGTGAACAGTTAGTGGTGGAAACTGGGAGACAAGGAGGAATTGGTAACTGATAACTGGTAACTGGTAACTGGTAACTGGTAACTGAAAACCCCAGTCCCCTAAAGTTTACGGATTTCGCCAACAGTGCGATAAAAGCCATTACTTTCTTGTATTTCTTCGACAAGAAAACGCGCCCCTTCTTCTCGTAGGGCTTTCGGGAATTGTACCTTCCAATCGGGGTTGTAGCCAGGAGAAATTACGCGCATTCTCAGTTTACTTCCTTGTTTGAAGCATTCGACGATAATTCCTTGGGGTGAAGTATCAGTAGTGTCAGGTATCTCACCTAGCCATTTTTGGCGGATGCGTTGAATTTGCGCTTGAAATGCTGCTCCTTTTTCAGGATTGACCATTTTGACGAAATTGGCAAATCCAGCGATCGCTAGCAACACATCATCTGAGTTTCCCCACTTTTTCCCTGCAATCCCGTCTTTTTCCATTTGAAACAGAGTTGCGCGAAAGCGTTTCAGGGTTTTTCGGTCGATATTCGGATATTCGTTGACAACAATACCTGTAACTTCCTGCTGACGACTCTTACGCAGAATTCTCGTTTTCTCTTGATTAATTGTCAAACCTTCGTGGGCGACAATTGACTCAACTCGTCTGAGTAAATTACAAATACGGGGATTGTCACTTCCACAAGAAAAAGTTAGATCGTCAGCGTAACGAGTATAAACAAAATCTAACTCTTGCGCCATCCTGGTTAAACGGCGATCTAAACGACGACAGAGTAAATTAGTAATTGCTGGGGAAGCTGGCGAACCTTGAGGTAAATGTCGCTCAGTTTGGGCTACATAATAAGTTTTACCATCTAATTCCACCTCTTCAATCTCTGGTTGCGTACATAGCAAAGCGAAAATTGTCGCGGCTGCTTCTGAATAACCAAAAGAACGAAAAAGTCCTTTGACTCGCTTATAACTTATTGAAGGAAAGAAGTCTTTCAAATCAAAATTAATCACGATTTCCGCACCCACATGAGGTTGCGCGTTCGTCATAATCGAACGTTCCTGACGAAAACCATGTGCGGCAGCGTGAGGCTCGATTTTCTCTAAAATTTTAGTTAAAATCCAATGCTGTGCTTGTTTCAATCTCGGCATTGGTGCAGAAATTAAACGTTCTCCCCCAGTCTTTTTGGGAATTTTGAAGCGAATATAGTGAGATATCTGCGAAGTTCGGCGGGAAAAGGCTAAAAAGCGCAATTGTCCCACAGTTATTTCCATCGCTGTGGCAATTTCGGCGGCAGTACTGAGAACAGGTAGCTTGTTACTTTGTAACCGGGCTAAATTAGCTTCAGTATTATTTAAACCAGCCGATACACCTTCACCCAGATAAACAAGATCTCGTTTTTTTTGCTCTTGCCAAGCCTCTGCCCGTTCTCGGCGTTCCTTCTCGCGGCGTTCCTTGGTTTCCCGACGCTTGCGACGAGACTCAGCGAGGCGCTGCTTCAACAGATGCTTGCGTAAGGCTTGTTCGTCTTGTCTTAGGCGGTTTTCTTGACGTAGCTGAGATAATTCTTGCTGAAGTTGCTTTCGCTGTCGTAATTCCTCGCTAACATCCTCTTGTGTCTCCTGTTCGGGCGACCAAAAGCCGTAGCGAATCATTTCTTGGAGAATAAATTCCTGTTTACCGACTTGTCGGACAAGATCGTAAAGTTCTTGACGAGATCGTGGCTGATTTGTCATCGGAATTTTAACAGTGTGAGCGGGAAGTCCCCACCCGAGCGCGCAAGCGGGGTGGTGGATGAGAGCGAACTTCTGATTAGATTCTATCATTGTATGATCTAATGTTGACGCTATTAGGGGTCGAGGTGGATGTTACCATCGCACCCCTCCCATCCGAAACCAAGCGTGAGACTTTCACCTCACTCGGCTACTCAACATATCTACCCTTTTGACGCTCCACGTCCTTATAGGGCGTGGAGCGTCAACCATCTCTCACAACTTCATCATCCGGTT